>NZ_DATBNB010000100.1 GCF_036554565.1 Longimicrobium sp.
ACGCCTCCGTGGTCTCGGCGGCGTCGGCGGGGCGCAGGTCCACCAGCCCGGGGATGGTGCGCAGCGACGGAAGCTGCTCGATGGGCTGGTGCGTGGGCCCGTCCTCGCCCAGGCCGACCGAGTCGTGCGTGTAGATGTAGATCGCGGGCTGCTCCATCAGCGCGGCCAGGCGCACCGGGGGCCGCATGTACTCACTGAAGATCAGGAAGGTGCCGCCGTACACGCGAACGCCGCCGTGCAGCGTCATCCCGTTCATCAGCGAACCCATGGCGTGCTCGCGAACGCCAAAGTGCAGGTTGCGGCCGGTGTAGTCCGGCGGAAGGAAGCTCCCTGCGCCCTCGATCATCGTATTGTTGGAGCCGGCCAGGTCCGCCGACCCGCCGATCAGCCAGTTCACCTTGTTGGCGATGGCGTTCAGCGCCTTGCCCGACGCCGCGCGCGTGGCGATGGGCTTGTCGTCCTTGGTCCACGTCGGCAGGTCCGCGTCCCACCCGTCGGGGAGCGTGCGGGAGAGCGCCTGCTCCAGCGCCGCGGCCGCGTCCGGGTGCGCCGCGCGGTAGGCGTCGAAGCGCGCCTGCCACTCGCCCTGCCGCTCCGCGCCGCGCGCGCCGATCTCGCGCATGTGGTCCAGCGCTTCCTGCGGCACGTGGAACGCGTCGGTAGAGGGCCAGCCCAGGTTCTGCTTGGTCTTGACGATCTCCTCGGCGCCCAGCGGCTCACCGTGCGCCTTTTCGCTGCCCGCCTTGTTGGGCGACCCGAAGCCGATGATGGTGCGGACGGAGATCATCGACGGGCGCGGATCGGCCTGGGCGGCGCGGATGGCGGCGTCGATGGCCTCCAGGTCGTTGCCGTCCTCCACCCGCTGCGTGTGCCAGCCGTACCCGTCGAAGCGCTTTGCCACGTCCTCGGTGAAGGCGAGGTCGGTGGAGCCCTCGATGGTGATCTTGTTGTCGTCCCAGAAGTAGATGAGCTTGCCCAGCTTCAGGTGCCCGGCGACGGACGCCGCCTCGGCCGCCACGCCCTCCATCAGGTCACCGTCGGAGCAGATGGCGTAGACGTAGTGGTCGATGACCTTGTGGTCCGGCCGGTTGTGCACCGCGGCCACGTGCGCCTCGGCCATGGCCATGCCCACGCCGTTGGCGAAGCCCTGCCCCAGCGGACCGGTGGTGGTCTCCACGCCGTCCGTCATCCCGTACTCGGGGTGGCCGGGCGTCTTGCTTTCCCACTGGCGGAAGTTCTTCAGGTCGTCCAGCGTCAAACCGTAGCCGCTCAGGTACAGCAGCGAGTACAGCAGCATGGAGGCGTGCCCGGCGGAAAGGATGAACCGGTCGCGGTCCACCCACTTCGGATCGGCGGGGTTGTGCTTCAGGTGGCGCGTCCAGATGACGTACGCCAGCGGCGCCAGCGCCATGGGGGTGCCGGGGTGGCCGGAGTTGGCCGCCTGCACCGCGTCCATCGACAGCGTGCGGATGGTGTTGATGCAGAGCTGGTCCAGCTCGCGCGAGTCAGCGCCCGGATTGGCCATCGATGTGTCGTCCCGTCTGGGTGATTCGGTACCGTGATTGGGGGAAGGGTCCCTCCCCCGGCCTCTCCCGCATCAAAGCCAGAGAAGAGGCGAGAACTTCGTGCGCGATCCATTCTGGCCGACGCGCGAAAGCCTGTCATCCTGAGGCGCAGGCGCACCGTGCCGGCCCGAAGTGCACCCTGCGCGCGCCGAAGGATCTAGCCCGGGGCGCCCCTGAGCCTGGGCGCGGCAGCGGCGACAAATGCCCGAGCCGCGATCACACGTTGCGCGCCGGGGAAGCCGGTCCCGCGCATGCCGCGGTTCCCCCTCCCCCGGCCCCTCCCCCGCAAACTGCGCGGGAGAGGGGAGAAACTTCGATCGGGGTTCGACTGGCTGCTTCGCATGCTGCGGGAGCCCCCTCCCCCCCGGCCCCCTGCCCCCGCTTCGCAGGGGAGGGGGAGACCTGAACCGCGCTTCGGCTGGCCTCCGGCGCAGAAGCATCCGGTGCAGTCCGCGCAGGCGGAACTTCGTGACGTTCCAGCCTCGGTTTCAACCGCCGGGACGAGGGCCGTGGGTAACTCGCCGGATCGGCACACGCACCCAACCCCGAAGTGTACCCCCTCTCCCACGCTGTTTGTGGGAGAGGGTGGACGAGCCTAAGCGAGGACGGGTGAGGGCCCCACGGCAGCCGAGGCCTCGGGTTCGAGGACCGCTGCCGCGCCCGAGCTTGTACGTGCCCCGGGCTAGATCCTTCGGCCCGCAATGGCTGTGCTGCAGGCCAGTACGGTGCGCCTGGGCCTCAAGGATGACAAAATGCCCGCGCGCGCGACGAAGCCCCGTCAGCCGGCCGGGTGAAAGCCCTTCCGCGCGGCGCGATACACCTCGTGCGCCTCGGCGTCCGGCTGCAGCACCACGCCCGTTCGGTCCGCCGTCGCGAACTCCATTGCGTCCCCGATCACTCCCAACCGCTCGAACGCGATCAGGGCGGCTCCGCGCAGCGTGGTTTCCGGATCAGGCGCTAGGCGCAACGGCCGGCCGAGCGCATCCGCCACCATGCGGGCCCACGCGGGCGACGCATGCAGCGCGCCGCCGCCAGCCACCACCTCCGCGGCCGGACCGCCGTCCGCCTCTACCGCCTCCAGCGCGTCCGCCATCGTGAACGCCGCTGCTTCCAGCCACGCCCGCGCGATCTCCACCGGCCCCGTCGCGGGCGTCATCCCCGCCATCACCGCCCATTGCGGGCCCCCGGGGCGGGGCGGACGCTCCGGTACCAGGCGCGGAACCACCACCATCCCGTGCGCCGCCGGGCGCATCGCGGAGAGCTGCGCCTCCAGCTCGTCCGCGGGCGGAAGGGCCAGCACGTGGCGCAGCCAGGCGAAGATGTTCCCCGCGTTCGACGTCGCACGTCCCGTGACGGTGCGCCGTGCATCAAGGCGGTAGCACCAGAGCCCCGGCGGAACAGTCGGCGCGGGATCGTCACGCAGCACGCGCACCGCCGCCGTCGTGCCTACCGTCAGCCCGACCGTGCGGCCGACCGCGCCCATACCCAGGCTGGCGCACCCACCATCACCCAAGGCGGGAAACCACGGGACCGACGCCAGCTCCGGCCAGCGGCTGGCGAACTCGGGCCTCAGCCCCCGAAGCGGCTCGTCACTGATCTGCGGCAGGCGCTCGGGCGAGAGGCCGACCGCGTCCAGAACGGCATCGTCCCAGCCCATCAGGCGCAGGTCCATCAGCCCCGTGCCGGACGCCATCGACAGCGACGTGCGCGCCACGCCGAACAGCCGCAGCCCCAGCACCTCGCCGATGGAACCCCAGGTAGCGGCGCGCGGGAAGGTATCGCCCGCCCGGCCCCGGAGCCAGACCAGCCGCGCCGCCGGATACGCCTCGTGGACGAAGCCGCCGGTCCGCCGGTGCACCTCGGCTGAGTCGAGCCGCGCACGCAAGACCTCTGCGGCGGCGCGGGCGCGGCCGTCGCCCCAGCCGGTGAGCGGCGTGACGGGGCATCCCTCCGCGTCCATCCCCACCAGGCCGTGCCAGAAGGTGGCGAGCGCCACGGCGGCGGGGTCGATCCCGGCTTCGCGGCCGATCGCCACCGCCCGGTCGATGGCCCGGAGGCAGCGGGCCAGCAGCGACTCCGCATCCACCTGCATCCCGCCGTCCGCCGTGGACTCCCAGGTGTACAACTCGCGCGCGGCCTCCGCGAGCGGAACGCAGGACGCGTCCAGCCACTGCGCCCGCACGGACGACGAGCCCACGTCGACCGCGAGGATCCATGGCCCGCGCCGGGCGGGGGGAACGGCGATGCTCATGGGGGGCCCAATCTACCGCCGCGGGCGCGCCGCGGCCACGAACGAGACAAGGCGCCCCGCCAGCCGGCGAAGGCGCCCCGTCTCGCGGACCGCGATCAGAAATTCCCGGTCCCGCTGACCCCGCGGTTGTCGAAGTCCTCGCGCAGCCGCTCGGTTGCTTCCCGCGCCAGCCGGTGCGTTTCCTCCAGGTCCGCGCCGGCACCCGTGCCTGGCCCCGAACCGCTGGAACCGCCGGGCGAGCTGCTCATCCCGCCATGCCGCGACGGCCCGTCGCTTCCGTCCGAGCCGTGCAGGTAGTCGGAGCCCGCCTGCCCTTCGCTCTTGCTCCAGTCCCGGCCCCCGCTCTCGGGACTGCTCATCCCGCTCACGTCGCCACCCGCGGCCGACATCGACTGTGCGGCACCCAGTCCTGAGCCCGTGCCCGGCGTGTTGTCGAGCCCCGCGGTATCCAGGTCCTGGTCCGTCGGATTCCGGTCGTTGTTCGCCATTGGGAGATCCCTGTGTTCTCGTGAGCAGGCCGATGTCCCAGTGCCGCAACCACATCGGCGCACTCTCGCGATGATGCCGCGCGTAACCGGGGGCCGTCGGCACGTGCAACTGGCGTTCCACGCAACCCGCTGTCGCAGCCTCTACAGCATTTGACAAACGTTATACAATTCGGTACGCTTCTGGCGGGAGGCGGCGGGCGGCAGCGTAGCCGGGTGGCGCGCAGGCCCCGTCAATCACAGGAGCAGATTCCAATGCAGACTACCGCGACCAAAGGCACCGACGACGTCCTCACCCGCGCCGACGTGCTTACCGAGGACGAGCTCGACACCCTGCCCATGGGCATGATCCAGCTGGACCGCAACGGCACCGTGCTCAAGTTCAACCAGGCGGAGAGCACCCTGGCGCACGTGGACAAGAAGGACGCGATCGGAAAGAGCTTCTTCGACGAGGTGGCGCCGTGCACCAAGGTGCAGCAGTTCCACGGCGCCTTCGTGCAGGGCGTGCAGCAGCGCACTCTGCACACCTCCTTTCCGTACCAGTTCCGCTTTCGCGACGGACGGCAGAAGAACGTGAACATCTCCATGTTCTACAGCGCCAGCACCGAGACGGTGTGGGTGCTGGTGCAGCGGCCGCAGTCCTGAGTTTCGCGCGGCGGAACGCAGTCTGAAGTAGCGGGGGGCGGGGCGCACCACCAGCGCCGCGCCCCCTTTGCCGTGCGCATGAACGACGAGCGGAGGATGGATGGCAAAACGAGAGTGGCCCCGCAGGCTGGGATTTGCGGTAAAGGTGGTGGGCCGCGAGGGGATGAAGAGCAACGATTCGCGGCGCTGGCAGAGCGATCCGCACGTTCGCACCTCCATCCAGTACCTGCGCGACATCCTGGACTACCTCGACAAGGTAGACATCCGGATGTACCGCATCTCGTCGGACTTCGTGCCCTACTGCACGCATCCGGACCTGCCCCGCTTCCACGGCCAGATCTCGGAATGCCGCGACGAACTCGCCGAGCTCGGCCGCACGGCCCGTGAACGCGGGATCCGCCTGTCGCTCCATCCTTCGCAGTACGTGCTGCTCTCGGCGCTGGACCCGGCCATCAGCGACAAGGGGATCTGGGACGTCAACAGCCAGGCGGAGCTGCTGGACGCGATGGAGCAGGGGCCCGAGGCGGTGGTGGTGCTTCACCTGGGCGGCGCCTATGGAGACAAGAACGCGGCGATCGGCCGATTCATCGAGAACTATCCGCGGCTTTCCGAGGCCGGCCGGCGTCGCCTGGTGATCGAGAACGACGAGACGCTGTACACGGTGCAGGACTGCCTGCGCGTGCACGAGGCCACGGGGGTGCGGCTCATCTTCGACCACCAGCACCACCTGCTGAATCCGGGAACCCTGGCGATGGGAGACGCGTGCCGCGCCGCCTTGCGCACCTGGCCCGCCGGCGTGCAGCCCAAGGTGCACTTCTCGTCGCCGAAGCTTGATTCGCGCACCGTCGTCCGCGGCAAGAAGGAGGTGCTGGCGCCCCCGCTGCTCTCGCAGCACGCGGACTACGTTCACCCGTGGGAGTTCGCAGGCTTTCTGCGCGAGGTGGGACCGGAGCCGTTCGACGTGATGCTCGAGGCCAAGATGAAGGACACGGCGCTGCTCAAGCTGCGCGCCGACCTGGACAAGCTCGGCCTCTGGCCAACGGAAACTGCATGACTCACGCGGAGGCGCGGAGGTCGCGGAGAACTGCAGGAGCGCTCCCTCCGCTCTTCTCCGCGTTCTACGCGCCTCCGCGTGAGACCCGTTTCTCTTCGGATGGGTGAAACGCCAAACGCCCGCCCTGATCACGAGGATCAGGGCGAGCGTTCGGAATAAACAGGCCGGCGGCGCCGTACTCTCCCACCGGGTGGCCCCGGCAGTACCATCCGCGCAGCGGGTTTTCACTTCCGAGTTCGGGATGGG
>NZ_DATBNB010000101.1 GCF_036554565.1 Longimicrobium sp.
GGACCGAAAGCCGACGCACGCCGGCATCGATCCCTACAACTTCTACATCGACCGCAACTCAGCCGACAACGTGCTGCCGGTGAGGTAGCCGCGCCCGCGAAGCACACTTTTTTGTCTTGTTCCACTCCGTCCGGCCATGTATCGTGCCGCAATGCCGATCGAGTGTTTCGGCGTGTTCACCATGATCATGGAGGAATCAATGAAGAAGGTACGTCACATCGTGATCTTCAAGTACGCGGCGGCTGCGGCCGCCGATCAGATTCAGCAGGTGACGGATGCGCTCGCGGCCCTGACACACAAGATCCCGGGCATCAGGTCGTTCGAGCACGGCGTAAACAACAGCCCGGAAAAGAAGAACCTGGGCTTCACGCACGTCTACCAATTCACCTTCGACGACGCGGCCTCACGCGATATCTATCTGGAACATCCCGACCACATACAGTTCCAGCACTTCGTCGGCCAACTCGGCATCCTCAACGATGCGTTCGTCGTAGACTACAAGGTCGCTGTCGCCGTGGACGCGCGGCGAGATGAGCGAGACGCTCCATCCAGCACCTGTTGCCACGGGCGGCGCGACTGACGGCACCCCGAACCCCTCCTGCCACAACGGCCGCAGCCCGGTGCCCGGGGTGCGGTCGTTCTGTTTGCGGCACCGGGGCGTGCCCCACCTCGCCAACGCCGCCCCGCCTTGTCGGACGGGGCGGCGCGCGCACAGATTGCGGGCCGCGAGCAGAGACGACCGCTCGCCTCATCCACCATCCAGGGACACGACGTCATGAAGCTCCGTCTGCTCGCCGCGGCGATCGCGGCCGCGATCGCCGGTGCCGCACACGCGCAGGCGCCGGAGGTGGTCAAGGTAGATCCGCCCAACTGGTGGGCGGGCCACTCCATCAATCCCGTCCGCCTGCTCATCCGCGGCCGCAACCTGGCCGGCGCGCGCATGGAGTGCCCGCGGCTGGCGTGCGGAGACGTAAAGGTGAACGCGGCGGGGACGTACGCGTTCGTCGACGTCACGGTTGGCGACGCGGCGGCGCCGGGGCGGTACCCGCTCACCCTGCGCACGGACGGCGGCGCGGCGCAGGTGCCGTTCACCGTGTCGGCGGCGCTGCCGGCCACGGGGCGCTACCAGGGCTTCGGCCCCGACGACGTGCTGTACCTGCTGATGCCGGACCGGTTTTCCAACGGCGACCCGCGCAACGACGAGCCGGCGGTGTCGCGCGGCATCCTGGACCGCGGGGGCGCGCGGCGCTGGCACGGCGGCGACCTGGAGGGGGTACGCCAGAAGCTGCCGTACCTGCGCGACCTGGGGATCACCGCCATCTGGATGAACCCCATCTACGACAACACCAACACGCTCGACACCAAGGAAGTCTACGACGGGCAGCCGACGACCGCGTACCACGGCTACCACGCCATCGACTACTACGCGGTCGAAGAGCGCTTCGGCGACATGCAGGCGCTGCGGCGGCTGGTGGACGAGGCGCACGCGCAGGGGATCAAGATCATCCTGGACATGGTGGCCAACCACACCAGCGCCTACCACCCCTGGGTCACCGACTCGCCCACGCCCACCTGGTACAACGGCACGGCCGATCGTCACCTTTCCAACAACTGGCAGGTGTGGACGCTGGCGGACCCGAACGCCACGCCGGAGGTCCGCCGCCCGGTGCTGGAGGGGTGGTTCGTCGACATCCTGCCGGACCTGAACCAGAACGACCCCGAGGTGGCGCGCTACATCATCCAGAACACCCTGTGGTGGGCGGGGATGACGGGCATCGACGGCATCCGCCAGGACACCTGGCCGTACGTGCCGCGCTCCTTCTGGCGCGAGTGGATGGCAGCGATCCGCCGCGAGCATCCCACGATGCGCGTGGTGGGCGAGGTGTTCGACGGCGATCCGGCGACGGTGGCGTTCTTCACCGGCGGCCGCGCGCGGTGGGACGGCATGGACGACGGGGTGGATGCGCTCTTCGACTTTCCCCTCTTCTTTCCGCTGCGCCGCGCGTTCGTGGAAGGCAAGCCGCTGCGCGAGGTGGTGCAGATGCTGGGGCGCGACCACCTGTACGAGGACCCCCAGTCGATGGTGACCTTCCTGGGGCTGCACGACGTGGCGCGCTTCATGGGCGAGCAGGGTGCCTCGCACCAGGCGCTGCGTCTGGCGTACACCTTTCTGCTCACCACGCGCGGCACGCCGCTGCTGTACTACGGCGACGAGATCGGCATGGCGGGCGGCGGCGACCCCCACAACCGCCGCGACTTTCCGGGCGGGTGGCCCGGCGACCCGCGCAACGCGTTCCAGGCGTCGGGGCGCACGCCCGAGGAGCAGGCCACGTTCGCGCACGTGCAGACGCTGCTGCGGCTGCGCGCCCAGCGCGGCGAGCTGCGCCAGGGGCCGCTGGTGAACCTGCACGTGGCCGACCAGCAGTACGTCTACCGCCGGGGGGCCACCGTGGTGGCGCTGAACAACGACACCACCGCCGCCGAGGTGCGCATCCCCGCCGCGGAGCTGGGCCCGGACGTGCTGGGCCGCTGCGCGCCGCCCCGCCGCGACGGCGACGCCCTGGTCATCGCCATCCCGCCCCGCACCGGCTGCGTGTTCTGAGCGGAGCGTACGCACGCCTCTGCCGTGCGCGATTTCAGCGGGACGGACGGGCAGGAGCTGTTTTCCGGCGGGCAGGCGGCGGGACCTTCGCCTTCTTGATCGACGACCTGGAGTTCGTGTGACGGACGCGGAGGAACCGACGTACGCGGGGGCCACGAACGCCCCGGCCCAGGCGGCGCCCGCGGGGCGCCGCGGGGGATGGAGATGGGTGCTGGTTCCCGTGCTGCTGATGTTTGTGGGCGCCGGTCTGGCGTTTGCCGCCTTCACGGCGTGGCTGGGAAACGCACGCGCCGCGCGAGCGGCGGCGCTGGGCACCGGGCCCGTCATCCTGTCGCTGGTGCACGTGGCGCTCTTTGCCGTCGCCGCGCGCCAGCTGCGCCGCTCGGGGACCAGCGTGCGCGAGGTGATCGGCTACCGCCGCGAGTCGCTGGGGAGCGACGCCGGGCAGGCGTTCGCGCTGGCGGTGGGGGGCGTGGCCATCTTCATGGCCGCGCGGGCGCTGCAGGCTCCGCTGTTCGGCGACGTGCCCATCCCCTTCCACCGCTGGGCCATCGTCTGGTGGACGCTGGTCACCGGTGTGACCGCCGGCGTGGCCGAGGAGCTGTACTTCCGCGGGTTCCTGTTCCGGAGGCTGGGCTTTCTGTCCGCGCCGGCGCTGGTGGGGGTCACCAGCCTGGCCTTCTCCATGTGGCACATCGCGCCCGGCCTGCTG
>NZ_DATBNB010000102.1 GCF_036554565.1 Longimicrobium sp.
GTTCGAACCATCCGATGCGGGATCGAATTCTCCCCTCTCCGTGAGGAACGAACGGGGAGGGGCCGGGGGAGGGGCATCCCGCGGACGCAGTTCGATCCCCCCGATCGTGGACCCAAGCGCCCGCATCGGCGTAAAGGGCGGACCGGCGCGTTGGGCCTGAGGGCCGGACAATCGACAAGACAATCACCAGACGGAAGATACGAAGGTGGCACGCAGGGTCGTCATCACGGGCGTGGGGATGGTCACGGCGCTGGGGAACACGGCGGCGGACACCTGGGCGGGCGTAAAGGCCGGCCGCAGCGGCATCGGCCCGCTCACCAAGTGCGAGCTTCCGGGCATCGCCCCCGAGATCGCCATCGCGGGCGAGGTCAGGAACTTTGCCCCGGAGCCGGTGCTGGACCGCAAGGACGCGCGGCGGATGGACTGGTTCATCCAGTACGCCCTGGTCGCCGCGCACGATGCCATGGTCAACGCGGGGCTGGGCGGCCTGGGGCCCGTCCCCAATCCGGAGGAGACGGGCACCATTGTCGGCTCGGGGATGGGCGGGCTGATTTCCATCATGGAGACCTCCGACACCATGCGCGAAAAGGGGATGAACCGCGTTTCTCCGTTCTTCATCCCCGCCAGCATCATCAACCTGGCCGCCGGGCAGATCGCCATCCGCACCGGCGCGCAGGGGCCCAGCTACGCCCCCGTTTCCGCCTGCGCCAGCAGCAACCACGCGATCGGAGAGGCATTCCACGCCATCCAGCGCGGCGACGCCCGGATGATGCTGGCCGGCGGCACCGAGGCCTGCCTGACGCCCATCTCGTTCGCCGGCTTCGCCGCGGCCCGCGCCCTCGCTACCCAGTACGAGTCGCCCGAGACGGCGTCGCGCCCGTTCGACGCCACGCGCAGCGGCTTCGTGCACGGCGAGGGCGGCGGCGTGCTGGTGCTGGAGGAGCTGGAAAGCGCCCGTGAGCGCGGCGCGCCCATCCTGGCGGAGATCATCGGCTTCGGCATGAGTGCCGACGCCTTCCACATCACCGCGCCCCCCGAGGACGGGGCGGGCGCCGCGCGGGCCATGAAGGCCGCCCTGCGCAGCGCCGGCCTGGCCCCGGAAGAGGTATCGTACATCAACGCGCACGGGACGTCGACGCCCGTGGGCGACGCGGCCGAGACGCGCGCCATCCGCTCCGTTCTGGGCGCCCACGCCGAGCGCGTGCCCGTGTCGTCCACCAAGTCGATGATCGGCCACGCGCTGGGCGGCAGCGCGTCCATCGAGGCGGGCGTCTGCGCGATGGCCATCCGCGACGGCATCATCCCGCCGACGATCAACCTGCGCACGCCGGACCCGGAGTGCGACCTGGACTACGTTCCCGACACCGCTCGCGAGCAGGCGCTGGACGTGGTCCTCAGCAACTCGTTCGGCTTCGGCGGGGCGAACACCACGCTCGTGATGCGCCGCTTCGACGGCTGACGATCCTGATCGCACCGATCGAAAAAACGGGAGGCCCGGATCACCGGGCCTCCCGTTTCGTCTCCCCACGCCGAGGGCGTCAGCCGTTGCCGCCCTCGTGGCCCTCCGCCGTGTTGTCGAGCCCCCCGGAGGTGTTCGACTCGCTCGAGCGCCCGGCCGCCTGGCTGGTGCCGGAGGCGTTTCCTCCGCCGGTCGATCCGCCCGCGGAGTATCCCCCGCCCTGCGACTGCCGTCCCCCTGTGGCGTTCTGGGCCAGGTTGCGCACCGTGCCCAGGAACCCGCCGCCGCCCGAACCGGAGCGGCCGCCCCCGGCACCGCCGCGTCCGCGGCTACGCCCGGGCTCCGAGATCTGCTCCACCGCCTCGGCCAGCTCGTAGCGGCCCTCGCGGCTGTCCAGGTCCGTCGCCACGTCGGCCTGCGCGATGATGCCCACCAGCCGGCCCTCGCGGTCGGTGATGGGAACGCGGCGCACCTGCTCGCGCTCCATGACGTTCAGCACATCACGCAGCGAGTCGTTCTTGTTGCAGGTTTCCACCTGGGTGGTCATCACCTGGCTGACCTTGGTGGAGTTGGCGTCCATCCCGTCGGCGACGGCGCGGATGGCGATGTCGCGGTCGGTGAGCACGCCGCGCAGGCGCTTGCTGGTATCGCTCTCCACGACGGGGATGATGCCCACGTCCAGGTCGCGCATCTTGCGCGCGGCGTCGGCCAGCGACGTTTCGGGCGTCACCGTCTCCGGATTGTCGGTCATCACGTCGGCCGCACGCAGGCGCCGCAGCTCTTCGCCGCCGCCCTGCTGCCCGCCGCCGTACCCCGGGTCACCGAAGCCGGAGCCGCCCTGGCCCCCGCCGCCGTAGCCGCCCTGGCCACCGCTGGTCCATCCACCGCCGTACCCGCCGGAGTTCTGCCCGCCGCCTCCGTATCCGCCGCCACCACCGCCGTAGGAGCCGCCACCGTACGAGCCTCCGCCGTAGCCACCCCCGCCGTAGCCGCCGGACTCACCGCGGAAGCTCGGGTCTCCGTAGCCGTAGCCGCCGTACCCCTGGCCACCGCCGTACATCCCGCCGCCGAAGCCCTGGCCGCCGTAGCCGTACCCGCCGCCGGACTGCGTGTCGCGTCCGCTGCCCCAGCCGGCGTCGTCGGAGTAGCCCCCACCGCCACCGCGGCCCGCGCCGTACCCGCCATAGCCGGAGCCGCCGCGCGCGCCGCCGTACCCGCCGGCGCCGAACTCGTTATCGTACGCGCCGCCACCGGGCCCAAAGCCGGAGAAGCCACCGTTCTGGCCGCCGCCGGCGTCCGAGCCCATGCCGCCGTACTCACCGCCACGCGAGGCGCCACCGCGATTCCCCCCACCGCCTCCGTACCCACCCTGGCCGAACCACCCGCGGTCCTGGCCGTAGTCGCGTCCGTAGCTTGCCATGCCTCGTCTCCTCGTTCTGGTGACCTGGCTCTCCAAAACTCACTCCCCGCACGGGGGAGAGGGAGGGACGGGGGGTGCAAGATGGATACCCCGCGACGGGAGCCTACGCCCTCCTCCGCCGCAGCGCGACGACCGCGAATCCGATCACCGCGATGGCCGCAAAGCTGAACCACTGTACCGCATAGCTCAGGTGGTTGCCCTCGCTCATCTCCGGCAGCGGCACGGGAATGGGAGGATCGGACGCGGCGCCGTCCGGCAGCTGCTGCACGTGCACGGGCAACACCTCGCCGCGCGTCCGCGCACGAAGCGCGGCCAGGTCCAGCCGGCGGTAGGTGGTGTCGTCACCCACGCGCCCCGCGGGCATCCCGCCGTCCGGACGCGTCTCCACCGGCAGCAGCACGCCGGTGATGATGACCTCGCCCGTGTCCGGGCGCAGCGCGGAGCGGTCCACCGTAGCCGCGTCCGGCGAGGGGGCCCAGCCGCGGTTCACCATCACCACGCGCCCGTCCGCCAGCACCAGCGGGGCGACCATGTGCACCCCCGGATTTCCCGCGCGGGCGCGGGCACGCAGCACCACGGCGCCCGCGGGAGCGTAGCGGCCCCGGACGCTTACGCGGCGCCAGACGTACGCGTCAGGGTTCGATGTGAGGGCCGCGGAGGTGGCGGCATCCAGCACGAGCGGGGGCTGCGCGGTGTTGGCGCGCACGGCCTCGTTGCGGGCGCGCCGCTCCTGCAGCCGGTCCAGCTGCCACAGCCCCAGCCGCACGCACACGCCGGCGACGAGCAGAACGAAGACGGCGGCGAGGATGCCGCGCACGGTGAACTTCACGGGATCGATGCGGTTCCGTCCAAGGAAATCCAAGTCTGACGAAGCGAAAAGGTAAGCGCGGCGGCGGGGGACGGAAACGGGGCGCCGGCCTCCATGGCCGGCGCCCCGCGCACTCCCGCAACTCGCGCCCGCGATCAGACCGGGGCGGGCAGCGGATCCCGGTACAGGCCGCCGTCGTCGTCGCGGGGCGGATACGAGTCGGCCTCGTGCAGCGGCATCCCGTCGTACTCCCCCGGGGTCCGAACGGCGCCGGTAACCCCCATCGCCGACACCTCGTCGAACTCCTCGCGATACGCGGGGGCGCTCCGGCGGCGGCGCAGCAGGCCGCGGCGGGGCCGCTCCTCGGCGGTCTCTCCGCGAAGGACCATCAGCTCCGCCTCCTGCTGGTTGGCCACTTCCATCAGCCGGCGGGCGCGGCGCTCCCACAGCTCCGCCTTCTCCTGCGCGTGGGTGCTGTACGCCGCCCGGCCCCGCACGTCCTGGTTCATGCCGAACTCGCGGATGGCGGGGCGGGCGCCCTCGTCCTCGTCGCTTTCGCCCGTCAGGTACCCCAGCACCAGCCCCGCCAGGAACACGCCCCCCAGCAGCGGGAAGGCGTTCTCGCGCGCCTTGCGGCGCACGGGGGCCATTACGTCGAGCTTCTCTTCCACCTGCGCCCGCTTGCGGACGAGGGCTTCCTCGATCTGCTCGATGGTGTCGGACATCCGCGCGCGCGTCTGCTCGATCTGCAGGCGCGCCAGCTCGGGATCGTTCACGTCGGCGATGCTCCCCGGTGCCGTCGCGTGCACGGACGAGCCCGCCGTCACGTGGGTCGTCGAGGCAACGGGCGTGTGGCCCGACGACGGAGTGATCACCACTTCGGGATGGGTCACGCGCCCGGGCACGGCCCCGCCGGCGAGCGCCACGTCGGGGACGGTATCGTCGTCCCCACGCGTTACGTTCAGGTCAGCCATAGGTCACTCCCGGTCAGCGAAGGAGCCGGCCAATGAAGAAGCCGGCGATTCCGGCGATCACCAGCGTCTGGAGCGGACGCTCGTTGTACCGCTGCTCGAACTGGTCTCCGGCGCCGCGCGCGCCGGCCGCCACCGTCTGCACGCCGTCGCGCAGCTGCGTCATCGGATCGGTGCTGGGCGGGCGGTAGTCGCCGTCGCCCAGCGCCGCCCCGCCGTACAGGTCGGCGCGAGGCGCCGGGTGCATCACGGCCTCCACGCGGCTGCGCACCGCGCCCGCGCCCGCCGCCACCGAGTCGGCCACGCCCGACGCGCGCACCTTCTCGCGCGCCTGCTCGGCCAGCTCCGCCGCGCGCACGCGTGCCTGCGCCGCCAGGATACGGGCCTGCTCCGCCATCTCGGCCGCGCGCTCGCGCGCCTGCTCCGCCACGTCCGAAACGGTCTCGCGCGCCTGCCCCGCCACTTCCGTCACGGTGTCACGCGCCTGCCCGGCCACACCGGAAACGGTTTCGCGCACCTGGTCCATGCGCGAGCCGTGCGCCATCAGGTGCTCGCGGGCGGCGTTGGTCGCGTCGAGCTCCGGCCCCTCGCCCGCGCCCAGCCCCATGGCCGCCATCACGTCCGACACCCAGCGGTAGTGCCGCTCTTCGTCGAGCGCGGCGCGGTCGATGATGCGCTTGATGTTGTTGGGCCAGAAGTTGGCCTTGGCCGCGTACGTGTCGTACTTGGCGCGCACCTGCAGCTCGTTGTGGCGGAAAGCCGTGAGCAGGCCGCGGTCGCCCGCCAGGCCGGCCAGGCTCTGCAGCGCCAGCTTGAACGGCCCGGTGAGGTGCGGGTGGTTCTTCGGCTGGCCGCCCAGCTCCGAGATCAGCTCGTTCAGCTCGCGGATGTGCCGCTCGTGCTCGCGCAGAAACCCGGCGATCTGGGCCGCGTGGTCGCGGTCCTTGAGCTTTTCCATCGCGATCTCGTACGCGCCGACGGCATCATGGTCGAGCTGGAGCAGGTCGTTC
Source organism: Longimicrobium sp. (assembly GCF_036554565.1). Lineage (NCBI taxonomy): Bacteria > Pseudomonadati > Gemmatimonadota > Longimicrobiia > Longimicrobiales > Longimicrobiaceae > Longimicrobium > Longimicrobium sp. The sequence goes on from NZ_DATBNB010000102.1 coordinate 5,669, forward strand.
AACCCGTCCAGGATCTCGGCCGTGGCCGCCGGTACGGTTCCCACCTCCGGGCGTGTCGTATCGGTGTCCACCGCTTCCTCCCTCCGTGAGAATCCCTTGTCCCGGTCCTGCTCTGCCGCGCCGTGCTCCGTGCGGCTCGGGAGGGCGCCGCCATGCACGAGCCGTTCCAATCACCCCGGTCAACCGGGAGGCGCCCGGAAGGGCGCCGGACGCCGGAACCAGCGGGCGCCGTCCTTGCACTGGGTGGCCTGCAACGCGGGAAGGCCGTCAGTGGGACGGAGAGCCCCGGCGTAGGTGAAAGCAAGGAGATACCCCAATGAGACTGGCACTTCGCGCCTCGTTTCTGACCATCATGTTCGCCGCCCTGTCCGGATGCGCCGGGCTGGGGCTGGAGCAGGTGCTACAGGCCCCGTCCTTCCGCGTGGACAGCGGCCAGCAGGCGCAGCTCCGGCTGCTTCCGCCGTCGATGAACCGGCCCACCGGCGGCGCGGCCGTGCGGCTGTATGCGCGGGTGAGCAACCCCAACCCGGTGGGCCTCACGCTCACGCGGCTGATCGGCAGCCTGTCGCTCTCCGGCCGCGAGGCCGCCGACGTCAGCTTCCCGCTGGGCGTGCCCATGCAGGCGAACGGCGAAACGGTGATCCCCATCGACATCGCCATCGACTTCAGCGACGTCCCAGGCCTGCTCGACGTGGCCCGCAACGCGCTCTCCGGCCGCGGCATCAACTACCAGCTGAACGGCACCATCGGCGTGGACGCCGGGCTGCTGGGCCAGCCCAGCTTCGGCCCCATGCGCCTGCTGGAAGGCGACTTGCGCGTCACCCGCTAAGATCTCTCCTGTCGGTCGCCCGAAAGCCCCGCTGCCCAACCACGGCAGCGGGGCTTTTGCATCAGTGGCGGAGCGGCATCGGCGGCTTGTCGTCGGGTCGCGGCGGTCCCTGGAACAGCATGTTGTTCACCAGTACGGCGGCCTCGTTGTACCGCTCCGTCGTGATGCACCCCGCCGCATACAACGCGCGCGCTACGTCCCTGATCCGGGGGCCAAGCCGGGGCACGATTCCCCACGCAATGACGACGATGACAAAGGCGTACCCAGAGAACACGTACAGCATCACCTCGCCAAGCACCAGTTGCAGCATCAGGACGGGGAGCAGGACCGTCAGGGCGTTTTCACGAAGGAACTGAGCGATTCCGCCAACGCGCATGAGGCGGTCGAGTTCGCGGGCGTTCAGGGTGCTCATTCTCACCTCCAGGTCTTGACGATTTGGTAACTGCAGTAGATGCCGAGCGCGAGAATGTTCGGCCCGATGATGCCGATGCCGAGGCGCTTCGTGTCTGTAATCCGGTTTGCAGAGTCTCGCACCCACGAGCGTGTGCGGTCGATGTCCACCGAGATGAGAAGCGCGAGCAGAACGATCAGCAGCCATCCCACGCTGGGTGAAACATCCGCCGCCACGGCAGCCATCCGGATATCGCTCACCACCACGCCAAAGGTCATGAAGAGCAGCGTGGTGCCGATCGCCCAATCGTTCCGGCGCGGGCTGGCGTCACCGTCGCGCCTGCCCAGCCGGCGGGTGTACATGCCCACCAGCGTGAGCATGAGCGGGTATCCGAGCAGCTGGATCCATACGTTCGCGAACGGGTCTTTCATCCCTGGCTGGCACTCTTGGCGTAAAGCGCGCACCTGCAACGTACGTCTAATTTGCGCGAAGAGAAGCTGACAGTCAAGACAATCGTTTGCGCCACCAGCCGCACCACCCTCCGTCGGTCGCGGGCAAGGATCGAGGACGGCATCTACCTGAGGACGAACGACTTAGCCTCCTCGCACGATGTTAGGTTGAGATTCGCAGGGAAACGCGGACACCGATCCCGCCAGCGGGTGAAAG
>NZ_DATBNB010000103.1 GCF_036554565.1 Longimicrobium sp.
CCTGGTGCCCAGCCGCGTGCACCCGGGCGAGTTCTACGCGCTGCCCCAGTCGCCGCAGATCTACAAGCAGCTGCTGATGGTGAGCGGGTACGACCGCTACTTCCAGATCGCCAAGTGCCTGCGCGACGAGGACCTGCGGGCCGACCGCCAGCCGGAGTTCACGCAGATCGACGCCGAGATGGCGTTCGTGGACGAGGAGGACGTGTTCCGAGTTGGCGAGGGGCTGATGGCAGCCGTCTTCGCCGCCGTGGCCGGGGTGGAGCTGGAAACGCCCTTCCCGCGGATGACGTACGCCGAGGCCATGCGCCGGTACGGCACCGACAAGCCCGACCTGCGCATTCCGCTGGAGATCGTGGACGTCACCGACGTGCTGCGCGGCGCCGACTTCCGCATCTTCCAGGCGACCGAGGGCACGTCGCAGCGCATCCGCGGGCTGCGCATTCCCGGCGGCGCCCGGCTGTCGCGCAAGGAGCTCGACGAGCTGCAGGAGGTCGCCCGGCGAGGCGGTGCGGCGGGCGCGCTGTGGGTGAAGCGGGGGGACGACGGGCTTTCGGGGCAGTTCGCCAAGGCGCTGGACGAGGGGCGTGCGAACAGCTTCTACGACGCGTCGGGCGTGGAGCCGGGAGACCTGTTCGTGGCGGTCGTCGGCCACTTCCGCGGCGAAGGTGAGGCGGCGGGGCCGGAGCTGGACGCGGCGCTGGACGAGCTGCGCCGGCACCTCGGACGCAAGCTGGGGCTGCTGGACGAGAGCCGCCACGCCTGGCTGTGGGTCACGGAGTTTCCCGTCTTCGACTGGGACGCGGAGCACGGCCGGCTGGTGTACGCGCACAACCCCTTCAGCATGCCGGCGGAAGACGCGGTGCAGGCCATCGTCGCCGCCACGGCGAACGGGACGCCCTCCGGCGACGCGGCGCGCGAGCTGTACCGGATGGGGCTGCGCTCGCGGGCGTACGACGCCGTGTACAACGGCAACGAGCTGGCGAGCGGCTCCGTGCGCATCCACGTTCCCGAGGTGCAGCAGGCGGTGTTCACCGCCATGGGGATCGGGCCGGACGAGGCGCAGGCCAAGTTCGGGTTCCTGCTGGAGGCGTACCGGTTCGGCGCGCCGCCCCACGCGGGGTTCGCGTTCGGCTTCGACCGGCTGGTGATGCTGCTGGCGGGTGCGCAGAGCCTGCGCGACGTGGTGGCCTTTCCCAAGACCACCAGCGCCCGCGCCGCGTTTGAGAATGCCCCCACGGCCATCGCCGACGAGCAGCTGGCCGAGGTGCACGTGCGCGTGCGCGAACCTGCGGCAGGATAGGCGCACACGGCGGCACGGTCGGTGTATCACGGCAGGGAGGGGCGGGGAAATCCTCGCCCCTCCGCCGTTGAGAGATGCATCAGGGACGCGACCCGGTTTGGGGCTGGCACAAGTCGAAGGACGGCAAGAGGATAGATGGCTGATCAGAACAATACGGTGCAGCACCGGATTCCGGCGGACGGGGCCGACCCGCTCGCGCTGAGCGGCGTGAACGACGCCACGCTGCTGGAGCTGGGCAAGGCGGCCAACCTGCGCGTGGTGCTGCGCGACGACCACCTGCTGCTTTCGGGCGACCTGCAGGACGTGGAGCGCGCGGTTCCCGTGGCGCAGCACATGGTGGAGATGGCTCGCAACGGCGTGCCCTTCGGCGTGGACGACGTGTCGCGCTACCTGGACGCGTCGCGCTCCGAGAACGGCGTGCGGCGCCTGGCCGACGCGGCGGGGCGAGTGACGGTGCCGGGGCCCAAGAAGACGGTGAGCCCCAAGAGCGAGGGCCAGGCCAAGTACCTGGAGGCCATCGAGAACAACGACGTGGTCATCGGCATCGGGCCGGCGGGCACGGGCAAGACGTACCTGGCCGTGGCCATGGCCGTCGACGCGCTGTACAAGAAGCGGGTGAAGCGCATCATCCTGGCGCGGCCCGCGGTGGAGGCGGGCGAAAACCTGGGCTTCCTGCCGGGCGACCTGCAGGAAAAGATCGACCCCTACCTGCGCCCGCTGTACGACGCGCTGGAGGACATGATCCCGCCCGACCGGCTGCGGCGGGCGATGGAAAGCCGGTCCATCGAGATCGCGCCGCTGGCGTACATGCGCGGCCGCACCCTGCAGGACGCGTTCGTGATCCTGGACGAGGCGCAGAACGCCACGCGCGCGCAGATGAAGATGTTCCTCACCCGCCTGGGGATGAACAGCAAGGCGGTGATTACCGGCGACAAGACGCAGGTGGACCTGCCCCGCCGCGAGGATTCCGGCCTGGTGGAGGTGGAGTCGGTGCTCAAGGGGATCGAGGGGATCGCCTTCTCATACCTGAGCGGCTCCGACGTGATCCGCCACCGCCTGGTGAAGGACATCATCCGCGCGTACGACGCGGCGCGTGGCGAAGTCTCGGACGCGGACGAGAAGCGGGGATGAAGCCCTCCGGGGAGCGCCCCTTCCCCGAACGCCGCGCCGCGCAGCGCGAGCCCGTGGCCCCGGCGCCCCCGGCCGGGATGGCCGCGGTGCTTCACCACGGCCTGCGTGCGGGTGTGCTTCTGGCGGTGGCGGTCGCCGTGCACGCGCTCTTCCCCGCCGCGCAGACGGCGGACGTCCCCGTGCTGGAACGCGGCGTGGTGGCGCGCGACGAGGTGATCGCGCAGGTGCCGTTCTCCGTCCCCAAGTCGCCCGACGAGCTGCTGCGCGAGCGCGACGAGGCGGCGCGCGGGGTGCCTCCCGTGTTCGACTACCGGCCGGGCGCGGCGGACAGCGTTGTCGCCGGGGTCCGCGGGTTCTTCGCCGCGGTGGAGCAGGCGCTGGCCTCGGCGCCCGCCGGGGGCGCACCGCAGGCGGTGCGCGGCGTGCTGGACCGGGCCCGCATCCCCACCACCCTCGGCGCGCTGGAGGTGCTGGCGGACCCGGCGCGCCGCACCCAATTGCAGGCGGCGACGGAGCAGGCCGCGCGCGAGCTGCTTCCCCGCGGCGTGGCGTCGTCGCCGCCCGGGGCGGAGGGGATCTCGGCGGTGCGGGTGAGGGGGCTGGCCGGGGGCGAGCGACTGGTGCCCTCCGACTCGGTGTACACGGCCGACCAGTTCTACCGCGCGGCCCAGGCGCGCCTGCCCGCGGAGGCGGGAGTGGACGCTGCGGAGCTGCAGCGCCTGCTCTTGGTGCGCTGGTTCCGCCCCAGCCTGGCCGAGAACACCTCGTTGACGGGCGCGGCGCGCGCCCGCGCTTCGGCGGCCGTGGACTCGGTGCGCGAGCGCATCCTGGCCGGGCAGCGCATCGTCGGCGCGCGCGAGCAGATCGGCGAGCGCGAGGTGCAGCGGCTGCGCGCCTACCAGGAGGCGCTGCAGGCCCATCCGGGCGAGGCGGCCGGCAGCCACGCCCTGCCGCGGGTGATCGGGGCGGTGCTCTTCAACGCGCTGCTGCTGCTGATCGTCGGCGCGCTCCTCCGCATCGTGCGGCCGGCGATCTACGCCGACGACCGCGCGGTGATCTTTCTGGGGCTGCTGGTGCTGGCCGTGGCGGGAATCGCATCCCCCATCGGCCGGTTCGACCTGCCCCCGGAGCTGATCCCCATCCCCTTCGCCACGCTGGTCGCGGCCGTCCTCTGGGGCGGGCGCCTGGCGCTGGTGCTGGCCCTGGTGCTGGCGCTGCTCCTGGGCGGGCAGCAGCCGTTCGTGGGGATGGTGGTGCCCTTCGAGGCGGCGGTGGCGGGTGCGGCGGCGGCGTTCGGGCTGCGGATGGCGCAGCGGCGCTTTCAGGCGTGGGGGCTGATCGCCGTCATCGCCCTGGCGTACGCGGCGGCGGTGCTGGCCGTGGGGCTGCTGCGGGCGCGCGGGGCCGAGGAGATCGGGTGGGGTATCGTATGGGGCGCGGTGAACGGCATCGGCAGCACGCTGCTGGCCATGGGCTTTCTTCCCGTCGCCGAGTGGTTCACCCGGGTGACCACCAACCAGACGCTGATGGAGCTGGCCGACCCCAAGCACCCGCTCCTGCAGCGGCTATCGCTGGAGGCGCCGGGGACGTACGCGCACACCATCTCCGTCGCCAACCTGGCGGAAGCGGTGTGCAACGCCATCGGCGCCAACGCCCTGCTGGCTCGTGTCGGCGTGTACTATCACGACGTGGGCAAGATCACCAAGCCGCTCTACTTCATCGAGAACCAGCCGCGCGGCCGCAACCCGCACGACCGGCTGAAGCCCGCCATGAGCGCCGCCGTCGTCCGCAGCCACGTCGTCGAGGGGCTGCGGCTGGCGGCGGAGTACCGGCTGCCGCAGGCGGTGCGCGACTTCATCGCCCAGCACCACGGCACGCAGCCCATCTCGTTCTTCATGGAGCAGGCGCGCAAGGCGGACCCCGAGGCGCGGCTGAACCCGGCCGAGTTCTCGTACGGGGGGCCCAGGCCGCAGACGCGCGAGACGGCCGTGGTGATGATCGCCGACTCGGTGGAATCCGCCGCGCGGGTGCTTCACGATCCCACGCCCGAGCGCATCCGCGAGCTGGTGAACCGCATCGTCGACGGGAAGATCGCCGCGGGGCAGCTGGACGAGTGCCCGCTTACGCTTCGCGAGATCACCATTGCCCGCGAAGTGCTCGCCAAGGTGCTGAGCGGAATGTATCATCAGCGCCTCGACTACCCCACGGGCGTGGCCGGCGGCGGGGCCGCGCCGGAACCGAACGGCGCCCGCGCGCGCGCCGAGCAGCCGAACGCGGTGGCGCATGGATGAGATCGACGTCGAAGTGAGCGTGGGCGAGGGGCTGGTGCCCGCCGCGGACGCGGAGCGCATCGAGGCCGCCGTGCGCCACGTCCTCCGCGCCGAGGGCGTGGCGGAGGGCGAGGTTTCCGTCGCCCTCGTGGGCGACGACGAGATCACCGCGCTCAACCGGGAGTGGCTGGACCACGACTGGGCCACGGACGTGATCTCGTTCAACCTGAACGGCCCCGGCGAGCCGCCTCTGGGCGACGTGTACCTGGGCGTGGAGCAGGCGGCGCGGCAGGCGGCGGAGCTGGGGGCGGACCCCGGCGAGGAGCTGCTGCGGCTGGCCGTGCACGGCACCCTTCACGTCCTGGGGTACGAGCATCCGGAGGGCTCCGACCGCGCCGATTCGGAGATGTTCCGGCGCCAGGAGGCGCTGCTTCGCGAGTTCCTGTCCGGCGGCGCGGGCGCGTGACGCCCTCCGCCGGCCCCGTCCACCACTTCGATACACACGTGATGACCTGATGACGGCGATGTCCGCCGCCAGCGACCTGGACCCCATCGAACACCTCCGCGAGCTGCTGGAGGTGGGCGACGACTCTGCGCTGCACGCTTTCCTGGACACCTTCTCGCACGGCTCCGACATCGCCGACCTGCTGGAGCAGCTCGACGAGGACGACCGCGTGCGCGTGCTGTCGGCGCTGGCGCCGGAAGACCCCGGGCTGGCTGCCGACGCGCTGTCGGAGATGGAGCCCGACGAGCACCCGGAAGAGTCGCTGGCCGCGCTGGACCCGCACGACATCGCCGCCGTCGTAGCCGAGCTTTCGGACGACGACGCGGCCGACATGATCGGCGAGATGGGCCCCGAAGACCGCGACCGCGTGCTGGCGGCGCTGTCGCACGAGGACGCGGGCGACATCCGCGACCTGATGGCCTACGACGAAGAGTCGGCCGGCGGCATCATGACGGGCGAGCTCGTCATCGTGGGGACGGGGCTTACGGCGGTGCAGGCCATCGACGAGGTGCGGCGCCAGGCGCAGAACATGGCCGAGTTCTACGGCCTGGTGTTCGTGGTGGACGACCACGAGGTGCTGCAGGGCACCGTGTCGCTGAACTCGCTGGTGACGGCAGACCCGGACACGCCGGTGCGCGGGATGGTGAACGAGCCCATCGCGGTGGTGCTCCCCGACACCGACCAGGAAGAGGTGGGGCGCATCGTGTCGCGCTACAACCTGACCATCGTTCCCGTCGTCGACACGGCGGGGCGGCTGCTGGGCGGCGTGACCTTCGACGACGTGATCGACGTCATCGAGGCCGAGACCACCGAGGACATCCTGAAGTTCGTCGGTGTGTCCGGCGAAGAGGAGATCCGCGGCGGATGGTGGGACGCGGTGCGCTCGCGCCTGCCCTGGCTGATGCTGAACGTGTGCACCGCGGCGGCGGGCGCCACGGTGGTGCTGGTGTTCGAAGAAACCATCCAGGCGCTGACCTTTCTCGCCGTGCTGATGCCCATGGTGGCGGGGCTGGGCGGGAACAGCGGCACGCAGGCGCTGGCGGTGACCATCCGCCGCCTGGCGCTTTCGACGGAAACGGCGGAGCAGCGCTGGTCCATCGTCCGCAAGGAGCTGCTGGTGGGGCTGGGCAACGGCCTGGTGATCGGGTTGATCGTTTCGGGGCTGGCGTGGACGCTGGAGGGGAATCCGCTGGTGGGGATGGTGGTGATGCTGGCCATGTGGATGAACCTGACCGTAGGCAGCTTTGCGGGGGCGTTCGTGCCCATCATGCTGGAGCGGTTCAAGGTGGACCCGGCCGTGGCATCGTCCATCTTCGTGACTGCGTTTACGGACATGTGCGGGTTCTTCCTGCTGCTGGGGCTGGCGACGAAGTTCTTGATGTGAGGGCCCTCACCCGGCCGCGCTGACACGCGTGCCACCCTCTCCCGCAAGCGGGCGAGGGTGTACACTTCGGGGATGACGTGTGGCAAGCAGGCTCGGTGCTCGGGCCGGCGCCCCCCATCCCCAGCCCTTCCCCCGCAAACTGCGCGGGGGAAGGGGGTCAGTCCGGCGCGTCGGCCGAAGCGGCGTAGCCTGTCATCCTGAGGCCCAGGCGCGCCGGACCTGCCCGTACGCCGAACCTCGCGGGCCGAAGGATCTAGCCGCGGATGCGTAATCGATTGGGCGCGGCAGCGGTGAGGGATGTAGGGGCCTCGGATGTCTCGGGGTCCTCCTCGCGTCGGCGTTAGGGCGCGCGTTGGAGCGAAGCCCCGGGCCTCCGTCCGGGCGGTTGAAACCGCGGCTGGAACTTCACGAAGGTCCGCCTTCGCGGACTGCACGGGCAGGTAGAGCGCGCGCGGCCAGCGGAGGATGCGCCGCATCGTTTGTAAGCGCACTCACGGACTCACGCGCTGTCTTTCATCCCTCTTGAACACCGTCCATCTTCGGTGTATCTTCGCTCATGCTTTCCGAGCTGCGGATCCGCAACTTCGCGCTGATCGACCGGCTTTCGGTTCGGCTGGGTCCGGGGCTCAACGTGCTCACCGGCGAAACAGGCGCGGGCAAATCCATCATCGTGGGCGCGCTTTCGCTCCTGCTCGGTGAGCGCGCGTCCGCCGACGTGGTGCGCGCGGGCGAGGACCGGGCGTCCGTTGAAGGCGTGTTCGATGTCGCCGGGCGTGAGGACGTGGGCCGCATTCTGGACGAGCGCGGCATCGATCCCGACGAGGACGGCGTGCTGGTGCTGAAGCGCGAGGTGGCCGCCGCCGGCCGCAATCGCGCGTGGGTGAACGGTTCGCCCACGACGGCCGCCGTGCTGGGCGAGCTGGGCCGTGCGCTGGTGGACCTGCACGGCCAGCACGAGCACCAGACGCTGCTGAAGCGCGACGAGCAGCGGGCCATTCTGGATGCCTACGGCGGCCACGGGGAGATGCTGTCCGCCGTCCGCGAGGCGCACCGCGATGCCGTGGCCCTGCGCCGCGACATAGCCGAGCTCGACACGCGGCGGCGCGACGCGGCGCAGCGCGCGGACTTCCTGCGCTTTCAGGCCGACGAGATCGCGGCGGCCTCGCTGAAGCCGGGCGAGGAGGAGGAGATGGAGGACGAGGCCCGCCGGCTGAGCCACTCCGAAGAGCTGCAGGCGCTCTCGGGTGGACTTGCCGACGCGGTCAGCGGCTCCGAGGGAGCGCTGCTTCACGAGGTGGGCAGCCTGCGGCGGCAGATCGACAGCCTGGTGCGCATCGACCCGGCCCAGGAAGACGTCCGCGAGCTGTACGACACCGTCTACTACTCGCTGCAGGAGCTGGGCGAGCGGATGGAGCGGTACAGCTCCACCATCGAGCACGACCCGCGGCGCCTGGAAGAGATCCGCCGCCGGCAGGACCTGGTCTTTCGCCTGAAATCCAAGTACGGGCAGACGCTGGACGAGGTGATCGAGGTGGGCCGGCGCGCGCGGGCGGAGCTGGACCTGGTGGAGGGCGCCGAGTGGGAGCTCGGGGGATTGAAGAAGAAGCTCGCCGCGGCCGAAGAGGCGCTCGCCGCGGCCGCCGCGAGCCTGACCGCCGCGCGTGAGACCGCCATGGAGCGCCTGTCCGTGGAGGTGAGCGCGGTGCTCCCAGAGCTGGGAATGAGCAATGGCGCGGTGTTCCGCGCCGAGCGCGTTCCCCTGGCGCAGGCGGGCGCCTTTGGGGCCGAGGAGGTGGAGTTCCGCGTGTCGCTGAACCGCGGATTCGACCCCAAGGCCCTGTCTCACGTGGCATCGGGCGGCGAGATGTCGCGCATCATGCTGGCGCTGAAGACCATCCTCGCTCGGCTGGACTCGGTGCCCACGCTGGTGTTCGACGAGGTGGACGCGGGGATCGGCGGGCGGGTGGGGCTGCAGGTGGGCGACAAGATGCGGGAGGTGGCGGGCACTCACCAGGTGTTCGCGATCACGCACCTTCCGCAGATCGCCAGCCGCGCGCACGTGCACCTGCTGGTGCGAAAGGGCGAGCGCGACGGCCGCACGACCACGGAGGTAACGCCCCTGGAGTCGGCCGATCGCGTGCAGGAGATTGCCCGCATGCTGGGCGGCGACCCCGAGAGTGCCGTGTCGCTGGAGCACGCGGCCGAACTGCTGGAGCGCGGGGTGGGGGTATAAGGTCGGCTACGGCCGCGGTGTCCACGAGGCCAGGGCGTGCCACCAGCCGTCCGACACACCGAAGCAGGCCAGTCCACGCAGGTGGACTTCGTGTGGTCGTTGCAGCGAATTCATTCGCCCGCGGCCCCCGCGCCTCAAGGTTTCATGTCGCTGCCGCGCCCGGGTCTCGTGGCATCCCAGGCTAGATCTTTCGGCCCGCATGGGATGGATTGCGGGCGAGTTCGGTGCGCTTGGGCCTCTGGATGACAGGGTGCCGGGGGCGTTCGGACAGGAGAGCGTCCCGATGTAGAAACACCCCCGCGGTCTCTTGGCCGTGGGGGTATTTGCGTGCTGTCGGTCGGTCGCCTCGTTCAGCGCCGCTCGTGAGCGGGTGGACGCCCGCCGCTGGTTGTCGGCGTGCCGGGAGGCGCGGGTGGGGTGCCCGGTGGCGACGGGTCAGGCGTCGCAGGTTCGGTCGCGGGCACGGTGGCCGCTGGAGCCGGGGCGGTGGTGTCCGCCGGGACCGGTGGGGGCGGCGGGATGCTGTCCGGACCGGGGAGCAAGCCCGGGTGCGGATGGAAGCGGCCGATGATGCGTACCTGGCTGTACGCGGGCGCCTCACCGCTTCCCGCGAAGGCCGAGAGCACGGAAACGTCGACCTCCACCGGCACGGCCGCCTGGCCGAGCGAATACGCCCGGAGCGTGCTGTACCGCGCGCCGATCCCCGCCGCGTGCGCCATCCACGAGTCGAGAGTCTCCACGGGCGACGGCAGCACGTCTCCCGTGTACGTGGTGGCACCCGCCCGCGTGAACGCGTACTGGCCCGCGAACGAGAGCTCGCGCGTCAGCCGCCAGCGCGGGACCACGTTGAAGGCCAGCTGCGACCCCGGCTCGCGGCGCACCGTGCGTACCGCGCTGTCGGGCGGAAAGGGGCGGTCCGCTGCGAAGGCGAGGCGCTGCACGTCTGCCGGCAGCAGCACGTCGAGGCTGGCGGAGGTGCTGATCAGCCACCGGCGGGAGAGGAAGACGTCGTTGAACGCGTCCACCCCCAGGCCGAAGTGGCCGCCCCCCGGCACCAACTCGGTGCGGAACATCGTGCCGCGTGCCCCCGTGGGAAGACGGCCGCGCACGCCGACCGATGTCCGCACGGCGCGGCGCTGGACGGTGTCGGGGATGGGCCACCCCGGCGGGCCCGGCGTCAGCAGGAAGCGCGCGCCCACCTGCACGTCGCCGAAGCGGTAGCCCCGGCTGTTCGAGAGCGAATCGAACGCGGCCAGCTGCTGGTTCGGCTGCAGATTGGCGAAGTCGACCGTGGCGGTTGGCAGGTTCAGCGTGTCTGTGCCGCGCTTGCGGAGCAGCGCCTGGAGCGAGTCGCCCAATTGCGAGCCGCGCGTGGGCAGCAGCAGTCCGCCGCCGTAGCCCGCCAGCGCCGAGTCGATCTTGGCCAGGGCGGCGCGGTTCTTCACCGCGTCGGGATTCACTCCCACGTTGCCGCCCAGCAGGAACGGCCCCAGCGACGAGACGCCGCGCCGCTCGATGGGCACCGTGGCGAACACGGTGATACGGTCGCGCCAGCCGTAGCGCACGGTGAGCGGCACCTGCCGTACGTCGGCGCGCAGCCGGAGCGAGGTGGTGCCCGGAACGAGCGAGTCGGGAAGGGGACTGCCGCCGGTGAGCCTTGCCCACAGCTGGCGCGTTCCCACGTTGGCCTTGGCCAGCGAATCGCCCAGCGCCTGCAGGGCGAGGTCCTGGAACGGCTGGGCGAACTCCGAACCGAGGCCGTCGCCGCCCAGATTGCGCTGGTAATGGGTGAAAACGCCCGCTCCGGTCAGTTCCAGCTTGCCGCGGGGCAGCACCCATGCGTCGGCGTCCTGCGCCGGCGCAGGCACGGCGGCCAGCAGCAGGAGCGTCAGCGCGAGGGGGGTGCGAAAAGGCAGATTCATCCGCCGGAAACGTAGTCGGGGTGTGCAGGGAAATCCGCGAAAAAGGGCGCGGCTGCGGCGGGGACGCTAGCGCACGCGCCGGGCGCTGTCAAACGCACCGGGCCTGAAATCACGCGGGCCCGCGGGGTTGACGGTCCACCGTATGGTACATACATTTGCCGGGCGCTGAGGGTCCCTGCCGGGGCCCTCTCGCGTGTGGCGCCGTAGCCAAGTGGTAAGGCAGAGGACTGCAAATCCTCCATCCCCGGTTCGAATCCGGGCGGCGCCTCTGGGCAGGAACGCCCGGCCGGGCGGTTGACGATCTCCGGCCAGGCTGTTAGGTTGCAAGGCTCCAACCAGCCACGCCCCGTTCGTCTAGTGGCCTAGGACATGGCCCTCTCAAGGCCAAAACACGGGTTCGATTCCCGTACGGGGTATAGCAGGTTTCTGGAGGGCAAAGGGTCAGGTCCCCGCAGGAAGCAGCCCACCTTCCGGCGCGGGCGCGGATAACCTCCGGCCCGCGATACGGTCGTTTAGCTCAGCTGGTCCAGAGCGCTCGCTTCACACGCGAGAGGTCGTAGGTTCGAATCCTACAACGACCATTGCAGCCCCGCGGCATCGCTCGGATGCCGCGGGGCTACTTGCGTTCGTCTCATCCCGGTTGTCCTCGGCTCCGCGTTGGGTCGCGCGGAGGACGCGGAGGAAACCACAGAGTCCCCTGCAGTTTCTCCGCGACCTCCGCGCCTCCGCGTGAGACTCCTTTTCGTTATGTCTTGACTTTCGCACCCAAGTGCTGAATATTCTGCATGTGCTGATTATTCCGCACGTGATGCGCCCTCGCCCCCGAGTCCCGCCGGCATGGAAGCCCAGACCCAATCCGAGCTGAGCCGCAGAGAGCGGCAGATCATGGACATCGTCTACCGGCGCGGCAAGGCGACGGCCGCCGACGTGCTCGACGATCTTCCCGATCCGCCGACCTACTCCGCCGTGCGCGCCGCGCTGCGCCTGCTGGAAGAAAAGGGGCTGCTGAACCACGAGATGGATGGCAAGCGCTACGTCTATCTGCCCACCACGCCCCGGACGCAGGCGCGCACCACGGCCCTGCGCCACCTGCTGCGGACGTTCTTCAACGGCAGCCCGGAGCAGGTGGTGAACGCGCTCATCGAAGATTCGCAGCCTTCGCCCGCGGAGCTGGAGCGGCTGGCGAGGCTGATCGAGCAGGCCCGCAACGGCGAGGAGGGGCAATGACGGATTCGGCACTGTTCCTGGCCGTCGCCGATGCAGCGGTTCGTGGCACCCTGGTGCTGCTGGCGGCTCTGGCCGCCACGGGGCTGATGCGCCGCTCGTCTGCCTCCGCCCGGCACCTGGTTTGGCTGGCGGCGCTGGCCGCGCTCCTTCTTCTGCCGTTGGCGCGCAGCTTCGTCCCGGAGTGGCGGGTGCTCCCGCTGCCCACGGCGCCCCTCGCCTCGTCCCCGGACGTTGCTTCCGCGCCGGCTTCCATCGATCGCCCGTCCGAGATCGCCTCGTCCGCATCCGCACCGGCGTCCACGGCTCCGGCTGTCGTGCCGGCCGAGCGGTGGTGGGTGTCGATGGACTGGATTCGCCTGGCGCTGATGGTGTGGGCTGCGGGCGTTCTGCTGTTCGGGCTGCGGCTGGCGTACGGTGTGGCGCGCATCCGGTGGATCGAGCGGCGCGCGACGGAGCTGACGGATGACGAGTGGGTGACGCTGACCGACGGCCTGGCGCGGCGCCTTCGCCTGGGGCGCATCGTGCGGCTGCTGCGCGAGCCCGCGGCCACGGTGCCCATGACGTGGGGCGTGTTCCATCCCGTCGTCCTCCTTCCCGCCGAGTCCGACCAGTGGGAATCGGAGCGGCGGCGCGTGGTGCTGGCGCACGAGCTGGCGCACGTGGGCCGCTGGGACGCGGCCACGCAGTGGATCGCCCACGTCGCACTCGTGGTGTTCTGGTTCAACCCGCTGGTGTGGGTAGCCGCGCGCAAGCTGCGCGAAGAGCGCGAGCACGCCTGCGACGACGCGGTGCTGGCCATCGGCACGCGGGCCGCGGACTACGCCGACCACCTGCTGGACATCGTCCGCAAGCTGGGTTCATCCAACGGCCCCACTCCCGCGCTGGCGATGGCGCGCCGCAGCCAGTTCGAGGGGCGTCTGCTGGCCATCCTGGACAACGCGGTGCGCCGCAACGGCGTCAGCCGCACCGCCGGGCTGGCGACGGCCGCCGCGGCGCTGGTGTGCATGCTGCCGCTGGCCGCTCTCCGGCCGGCGCCGGCCGCCGAGGTGCCGGTCACCATCGTGGCTCTGCCGGTTGATGAGCCGCTCGCGTCGAAGTCGAGCATCGCGACGCCTGGCATCGAAACGCCGGCCGTCGCCACGGTGCTGCGCCCGGAGAAGGCGAGCGAGCCGTCCACGATCGCGCCTCGCGTGATCGAGAACGTCGAGCGGCTGTCCGCCCCGGCGGCTGAACCCAAAGCACCAGCGGGCGCACCCGTGGTGAAGGCCGGAAGCAGCGATGGCGACGCCGCGGCCGTGCTGCGCGAGGCGATCGGCCGCGCGGATCCCGGGCTGTACGCCGAGATCATCCGCGCCGCCGAAGACATCAAGTCCGCCTCGGCGCGGCGGCTGGTGCTGACGGGGCTGCTGGAGAAGAGCGACCTGAGCGCCGCGAACATCGCCGCCATCGTAGCCGCGACGCGCACGATGGACTCGGACCTGGAAAAGCGCATCGTCCTGGCCGCCGTCACCGAGCACCGCACCTTCCGCGCGAGCGCTTCGCTGCCGCCGGCGATGGCATCGGCGCTGGAGTCGTTCTCGTCGTCACTGGAGCAGCGCATCGTCATGACGGGGCTGTGGGAGGCGCGGCGCTGGGACACACCCTCGCTCGCCGCCATCTTCCGCGTGGTCCCGGACGTCGATTCGGACCTGGAGCGCCGCATCATCCTTACCGGCGCGGCGGCGCGGCAGACGGTGCAGGGGAGCGCGCGCGAGGCGTACCTGGCCGCGGCGCGCTCCATCGAGAGCGAGATGGAGCGCGGGCTTGCGCTGAACGCGCTGACGTCGGGCTCGACCACCGCCGCTACCACCTCCAGCCGGCCGCGCTCGGGGTCGGGAACGAGCGCGCCCCGCGGCGCCTCGGGCGAGGCGCAGTGGGACAGCGACATCGAGCTCGACGGGATGCGCAACGGGAAGCCGTGCTACGTGGAGCTTCACGCGAGCAAGGTGATCTTCGGGACCGCGCGCTCCGACATCCGCCGCATTCTCCCTGGCGGGCGGCTGCACCTGGAGCGGCGCTACGACGGGCACGTGCACATCGTCCGCGGCGTGCCGGGCGAGGGCGGCCGGCCGGTGTTCACCTACACGGTCGACGGACGGCAGCGCCCGTTCGAAACCGAGGGCCGCGCCTGGATGAACGCGTTCATCCGCGAATACACGGGAGCCTGAGCCACACGGCCGCCGGGCCGCGCGCCCGGCGTTTCGTTGCTATCAAGTGCTGATTTTTCACCCCTTTGCACCGGAGAACGACCATGATCCGTACACTTTCCCTCGCCGCGGCGCTGCTGCTGGCCGTTCCCGCGTGCGCCCAGCGCCACGAAACCAGCGAGCGGACGCACATCGTCCAGGAGAACAACGGGCACCGGCTGGAGGTGCGCATGCGCGGCGACGTGGATTTCAACGACGACGGCAACTGGGTGCAGCGCGTGAGCCCCGGCGGCAGCCTGATGGTGGAGGAGCGCAGCCGGGGAACCACGCGCCGCGTGGACTTCACCCCCGGCGAGGGCGGGCGCGTCGACGTTCGCTACCAGGTGGACGGACGCGCACGGCAGATGGATGCGCGCGGGCGCGAGTGGGCCAGCGTGGCGATCCTGCAGGCGGTGCGCGGCAGCGGCCTGGGCGCGCGCGAGCGGGTGGCGCACCTCCGCCAGCGTGGCGGCGTCCCCGCCGTGCTGAACGAGGTGGGCCAGATGCGCGGGGACGGGGCGCGTCGCGCCTACTACCAGGCGCTGCTCACGGGCCAGCCGCTTTCCCCGGCGGACATGTCGCGGGTGATGGCGGACGTAGATCGCCGGATGAGTTCGGACTCGGAGCGGCGGATCGTCCTCGTCCACGCGCTGGAGCACGCGCGCGGCGAGGGTGCCATGCGAGCGATCCTCGAGGCGGCGGGCGGGATGGACTCCGACATGGAGACGCGCATCGTTCTGAGCCACGCGCTGGACCAGGGCCGGCTGCCGGCGGGCGCCCAGCAGGCGTTCTTCCACGCGGTGGATGGAATGGGGAGCGACATGGAGCGGCGGATCGTCCTTACCCGCTGGCTGGAGCGCGGCGGAGCGGCGGACGCGGCGTTCTTCCGCGCAGTGGACGGCATCGACAGCGACATGGAACGCCGGATCGTGCTGACGCAGGCGCTCCGGGGTGGATCCAGCGAGGCATCCACCGTGGCCGCCCTGCACTCCGCGGCGCGCATGAGTTCGGACATGGAGAAGCGGATCGTGCTGTCGCAGGTGCCGGCGGCGCAGCTGCGCAACGGCCGCGTGACCGCCGCCTACCGCGCGGTGGTGGATCGCATGAGATCCGACCACGAGCGCTCCATCGCCCTGCAGCGGCTGGCGCGCGGCAGCTGATCGTATCGAACCAGTGAAGGGGCGGACGCGCGCCGCCCCTGCTTTCCATCCTGATGTGCTGACA
>NZ_DATBNB010000104.1 GCF_036554565.1 Longimicrobium sp.
AGTTCTTCCCGGAGTGGAGTACCGAAGAAAAGCTGCGCGCGTACGGGGTGCTGGGTGGCATCCCCTACTACCTGAACCTGTGCGACCCTGAATTCAACCTCAGGGAGAACATCATGGACCTGGTGCTCACGATGGGCGCGCCGCTCAGCGACGAGCCCAACAACCTGCTCCAGGCGGAACTCCGCGACGTCACGCGCTATGCCACCATCCTTCGGTCGGTGGCCGACGGGTGCACGGATTCCGGGACGATCATCGGGCGCGTCCGTGAGCTCAAGGATTCCAGCGCGCTGGCGCCGTACGTACAGAAGCTCGCGGAACTGCGGCTCATCCGGATCGTGCGGTCGCTGGACGCCACGGAGCGGGAGCGCGACCGGCGGTACTACCTGGACGACCCGTTCCTGGCGTTCTGGTACCGGTTCTACCTGCCGAACGTGTCTCCCCTGGCCGCCGGCCACTGGGACGAGGTCTGGCGCCACAAGATCGATCCGTACATGGAGGATCACATGGGAGCCATGTTCGAGTGGATCTGCCGCGACTATGCGCGCCGGTACATCAACGAAGTCCTGCCCACCGCCGCGCAGGAGGTGGGGCAGATCTGGGCCGCCAACTTCGACGTCGACGTCGTGGGCCGGCTGCTGAACGGGGCGGCGTTCGCGGGAGAATGCAAGTGGTGGAGCGGGCCCGTGGGGCTGAACGTGCTGGAGCACCTGCGCGAGACGGTGGCACAGACGACGTACGAGCGGGCGGCCGATGAGAGGTACTACCTGCTGTTCTCGCGTTCGGGCTTCACCCCCGAGCTGAAGCGGGAGGCAAAGCGGGATAAGAGCGTTCGGCTGATTGGCCCCGCGGAATTGCTCGGAGTGGCACGTGCCCGCTGAGGCGCAAAAAAGCCGGGAGGCCGCGCGCGCGGCCTCCCGGCTTTTTCGTGGACAGCGATCGGGTCAGGCTTGCTCGGGGAAGGTTTCCAGGAGCTGCTTGACGCGGGCCAGGAACTGGTCGCCGTCGGCGCCGTTCACCAGGCGGTGGTCGTAGCCCAGCGAGATGTACCCGCGCTTGCGGGGAACGATGGCGTGGTTGCCGTACTCGTCGGTCACCACGGCGGGGCGCATCTCCACGCCGCCGACGCCCAGGATGGCCACCTGCGGCTGGCTGATGATCGGGAACCCGATCGTCGTGCCGAAGATGCCGGGGTTGGTGATGGTGAAGGTGCCGCCCTGGATCTCGTCGGGCTTCAGCTGCTTGTTGCGCGCCCGCGTGGCGATGTCGTTCAGGCGCTTGGCCAGCCCCACCAGCGACAGCTCGTCGGCCTGCTTGATGACGGGCACGATCAGCCCGTGGTCAAGCGCCACCGCGATCCCCAGGTTCACGTCGGCGCGGTAGATCACCTCGTGGTTGCCGTAGCTGGCGTTCAGCTTGGGGTGCTCGCGAAGGCCCCGAGCCACCGCCCATGCGATGAAGTGCGTGTAGGTGATCTTTACGCCCTGGTCGGCCCACAGCTTCTTGTTCTTGCCGCGGATGATGTCGAGCCGCGAGTAGTCGACCTCGAAGTACGAGTGCACGTGCGGGCTGATGCGCCGCGACTGCACCATGTTGTTGGCGATGATCTGCGTCATGCGCGACGCAGGCTCCACGCGGTCGTTGGGCCCGGCGGTGACGGCCGGGTGCTGCGGCGTGCCGTAGAACTCGTCCCACGGGAATCCGCCCTCGTACGACGGCGCGGGCGCGGCCGGGCGCTGGGCAGGCGCGGCGGGAGCCGACGTCGCCGGGGCCGCGGCGGGCGCGGACTTCTGCTCCTCGACGAACTTGAGGATGTCTTCCTTGGTCACGCGGCCGTTGCGTCCCGTGCCGGGCACCTGGTGCACCGCCACGTTGTGCTCCGCGGCGATCTTCCGCACCAGCGGCGTGCTCTTGGTGCGCAGCCGCTCCTCGAGCGTGTGGGGCCCGTCGCCCAGGGGCGCGCCCGCG
>NZ_DATBNB010000105.1 GCF_036554565.1 Longimicrobium sp.
GGTCGCTGACCTCGAAGCCCGATTCCTTGCGCAAGTTCTGCACGCGGTTCACCAGCTCGCGCGCCAGCCCCTCCAGCCGCAGCTCGGGGGTGATCGTCGGGTCCAGCGCCACGGTGAAGCTGGCCTCGGCCTCCACGTGGAAGTCGCCCTCCGCCGTCTGAACGATATCGAATTCGGCATCGGTCAGCGTGAAGGTGAGCGGCTGCCCCGTCGGCCCGTCCGTGTACGAGATCTCCACCGGCTCGCCGCGCCGGAACGCCGCGAGGGAGGCGGACGACAGCTCGCGGATGGCCGCGGCGGCCGCCTGCGTGTTCTTGCCGTGCACCTTGCCGATGCCCTTGAAGTTCGGCTTGGCGCTGAACGAGACCAGGTCTTCGGCGTGGTCCATGAACTTCACCGCGCGCACGTTCAGCTCGTCGCGGAGAATGCCGAGCAGCGTCTCGTCCACCTCGTAGCCGTCCGGGACCACGGCGTACACCGTCCCCAGCGGCTGGCGCACCTTGATGCCCACCGACTCGCGCGCCGCGCGCCCCAGTGTGGACAGCGTGCGCACCGCCTGCATTCCGCGCTCCAGCTTTTCGTCGCGCGCGGCCTGGTCGACGGATGGAAAGTCCGCCAGGTGCACCGAGTTGCCGGTGAGCGCGCGGTGCAGCCAGTCCGCCAGGAACGGCGCGACCGGGGCCATCAGCCCGGCCGTGGCCACCAGCGCCGTGTGCAGCGTGGCGAAGGCGGCGCGCGTGTCGGCCTGGTCGGCGCTCCCCCAGAACCGGTCGCGCGAACGGCGCACGTACCAGTTGCTCAGGTCGTCGGCGATGAATCCCGACACGGCGCGCACGGCCCGCGTCAGGTTGTAGTCCTCCAGGTCCTGCGTCACCTCGGCCGTCACCGTCGCCAGGCGCGAAAGGAGCCAGCGGTCCAGCACCCCGCGCTCGGCCGGCGCCGCCACGTCCGCATCCGCCGAGAAGCCCTCGAGGTTGGCGTACATCGCGAAGAAGCGGTACGTCTGGCGCAGCGTGTCGAACGTCTTGCGCTGCACCTCCTTGACGCCCTCCGGATCGAAGCGCT
The DNA here is from genome assembly GCF_036554565.1 of Longimicrobium sp. Taxonomy (NCBI): domain Bacteria; kingdom Pseudomonadati; phylum Gemmatimonadota; class Longimicrobiia; order Longimicrobiales; family Longimicrobiaceae; genus Longimicrobium; species Longimicrobium sp. Next base: position 1,066 of record NZ_DATBNB010000105.1, read on the forward strand.
TGGGAAGCCAGGGGTTGGACGAGGAGAGCAGGTACCAGCGGAGCGCGTCGGCGCCGAACTCGCCGATGGCCTCCCACGGGTTCACCGTGTTCCCCTTGGACTTCGACATCTTCAGGCCCTTGGCGTCGAGCACCAGGTCGTTGACGACCACATTGCGGTACGCCGGCCCGCGGCCCAGCAGCGTGCTGATGGCCAGGAGCGAGTAGAACCATCCACGCGTCTGGTCTACGCCTTCGGAGATGAAGTCGCCCGGAAACTGGCTTTCCTGCAGCTCCTTGTTCTCGAACGGATAGTGGTGCTGGGCGAAGGGCATGGCGCCGGAATCGAACCAGACGTCGATCACCTCCGGAGTGCGCCTCATGGTCCCGCCGCACTCGCAGGGGAACGTCACCTCGTCCACGTATGGGCGATGCGGATCGGGAAGCTCGGCCAGCCCCGACTTTTCGCGCAATTCATCGAAGGAACCGATGAAGTGGATGTGCGATGGATCGCGCTCGCACACCCAGGCCGGCAGCGGCGTGCCCCAGTAGCGGCTGCGGCTGATGGCCCAGTCGACGTTGTTCTCCAGCCACTCGCCGAACCGCCCGGAGCCCATCTCCGGCGGAAACCAGCGGATCTCGGCGTTGTTGGCCAGCAGCTGCTCGCGGACGCTGGTCGTGCGGATGAACCACGAGTCGCGCGCCATGTACAGCAGCGGGCTTCCGCAGCGCCAGCAGTGCGGGTAGCTGTGCTCTTCCTTGGACGACTTGAACACGCGGCCGCGGCGCTTGAGCTCGATCACCAGCTCGGTATCGGCGTCCTTGACGAACTCGCCGGCGACGAGAGGGATGTCGGCCTTGAAACGCCCCCGCTCGTCCACGGGCATGATGATCGGCAAGCCCACCTCCTGCCCCAGCTTGTAGTCGTCTGCGCCGAACGCGACCGCCGTGTGCACGATGCCCGTGCCATCCTCGGCCGTCACCCAGTCGGCCCCGTACACCTTCCACGCGCGCGCCACCGTCTCGTCGTCGAAGCCGACGGGATGCGCCCAGTCCAGCGGCCGCTGGTAGCCCAGGCCGATCAGCTCCTGCGCGGGAAAGGTGCGCGTGACGCCGTCCTCCGAGCCGAACAGCGGGGCCACGCGGTTGCGGGCCAGGACGTAACGGCGGTCCTCGTGCGCGACCTCGGCGTACTCCAGCTCTGGATTCACGGCGAACGCCACGTTGCTGACGACGGTCCACGGCGTGGTCGTCCAGACGAGGAACTCGCGGCCGTCCGGCTGCCCGTCAGGCCCCACGATGGGCGCGGTGAAGTACAGTGACGGGTCCTTGACGTCCTTGTAGCCCTGGGCCAGCTCGTGCGACGACAGGCCGGTGCCGCAGCGCGGGCAGTAGGGCAGCACCTTGTGGCCCTTGTAGAACAGCCCCCGGTCGGCGATCTGCTTGAGCAGCCACCACACGGACTCGACGTAGTCCGGGTGATAGGTGACGTACGGCTTCGAGTAGTCCAGCCAGTAGCCGATGCGGGCCGAAAAGCGCTCCCACTCTTCGGTGTAGGTGAGCACGCTTTCGCGGCACATCTCGTTGAAGCGCGCGATGCCGATCTCCTCGATTTCGCGCTTGCCGCTGATGCCGAGCTTCTTTTCCGCCTCGATCTCCACCGGCAGACCATGCGTGTCCCACCCCGCCATGCGCGGAACGAAGCGGCCCTGCATGGTGCGGAAGCGCGCCACCGTGTCCTTGATGGTGCGCGACATCATGTGGTGAATGCCGGGGCGGCCGTTGGCCGTGGGCGGGCCTTCGTAGAAGGTGAACGGCTTGCCGTCCGCGGTCCGCCGCAGCGACTGGCGGAAGGTGTCCTCCGCCTGCCACTGCGCCAGGACCTCGTCTTCCAGCGCGTTGACGGACGAGGGGAGCTCGGGAAATTTCTTCATCTGCCGGCCTTCACACGAAACGAGCACCCGCCGGGGCGGGGACATGGGCGAAAGCCCCTAATATAACGCCCCCGGCAATCACCGCATCCCGCGCGGACGTCCTCACCACAATCTGTCATCCAGAGGCCCGGGCGCACCGAACCGGCCCGCAGCGCATACCGCGCAGGGCCGTGGGATCTTGCCGCGGACGCCTCTGGGCTGGGGCGCGGCAGCGACACGAAAGCCCGAAACGCGTTCAGCCCGGCATTGGGTGAGCGTCAAACCCTGCTGGGGCGAATGAATTCGCGGCAACAACTACACGAAGTCCGCCTTCGCGGACTGGCTTGCTCGGGTGCAATCTGCAGCCAGGGGGCGCGCCAGGGGTGTGTGGCGGCATCTGTCATCCAGAGGCGCAAGCGCACCGAACCTACCCGCCCCCGCTCGTCCCCGCATACATTCGGGGCGAGTCGTCGAACTACCACCAACCCGGCCTTCACGCGGCGACGCGATCATGCCCCCACCACCCCTGCTCCTCCGCCCGTGGCGCCCCGAGGACGCGCCGGAACTCCGCGGGGCGATCGATGAAAGCCTCGCGGAGTTGCGCCAGTGGATGACGTGGGGCCCGGACGAGCCGACGCCGCTCGACGTGCTCACCCGCCGCCTGGCGGGGTACGCCGACGATTTCCACGCGGGGTTGCGGTGGAGATTCGCCGTCGTCCATCGGCTGACCGGGCAGCTGCTGGGAGGTGCGAGCCTTCACCCCTACCCCGGCCCCGGCGCGCTGGAGGTGGGCTACTGGGTCCGCTGGTCGGAGGTGCGGCAGGGGATTGCCGCGTGCGCGGCGGGTGCGCTCACCCGGCATGCGTTCGCGCACCACCAGGTGGAGAGGGTGGAGATCTGGTGCGATCCCGGCAACGTGGCGAGCGCACGCGTGGCGCTGGCGCTCGGTTTCGAACCGGTGGGAAACCGGGAGATCGAGCGGTCGGATGGAAGCCCGCGGCAGGTGGACGTCTACCGTCTTGAGGATGGAGATCGGTTGCGCCTGCGGCCCGGCCACGACGTGCTGATCGCCGCGGGTACCCAGCGACCGCCCTACTGAAGGCTGACCGGCCGCGCATTTGTACTCCCCACTACCTCGTCCGCTGTCATCCAGAGGCCAGGCACCGAACTCACCCGCACGCCACTCGAGACCGGCCATCTGTCATCCAGAGGCCCAAGCGCACCGGACCTACCCGCACGCCGCTCCATGCGGGCCGAAGGATCTGCGATGCGTCACATCTCAGCGCGGGCGCGGCAGCGACACGAAAGCTCGAGACGCGTTCAGCCCAGCATCGGTGTGAGCCGACGGCTGCTGGGGCGAATGAATTCGCGGCAACAACCACGCGAAGTCCGCCTTCGCGGACTGGCTGCTTGGGTGCACTCTGCGCCTGGGTGGCGCGCCCCAACCTGCGATCGCTTGCTGGCGTATTCGTGTCTGCCACTTGCGGCCAAGCGGCGTATCACATTATTGTGATTGACAAGTGAGGCGCGCTGGATTATCTCCTCGGGAAACTGACGGGGAGACGGTCATGCCGAATACGGTGGTGGTGTTCTACGCGGAAAGAAACGTTGCGCCCTTTCTCGATTGGTTGGACGAGCAAAG
>NZ_DATBNB010000106.1 GCF_036554565.1 Longimicrobium sp.
CGGGGATGCCGCGTCGCGCAGCGGTCCTCCCCCTCGCGATGTGGTACGGGGAGGACCTATGCGGCTTAGCACTGGGGCATGCGTCCCGGTCCCGGTCTGGAGGGGTGCGGCACACGGTTTCGCTCACGTACGCGGAGCGGCGGCCGGACCCGCCCGCCGTTCCTCTGCGAGGGTTTGTGATCCCTCTCGCGGTGGCCGTCGCGCAGAACTACGGGTACGCTGTGGGGGCCAGCCGGCTCCTCCTTCGGAACCCGGACCCTAACGTGGTGTGGTACTATAAGGATCTGGGCTTCGATGTTGTGTGGAAGGGCTCCACGCCCATATATTGCAAGAAGGAGATATGAGCCATGAGAAAAGACCCTCCGACGGTCGAGAAGCCGCAGGTACCACTGAAGCGGAGGGGCCTTCAGGGCCGCCTGCGCTCGTTTGGCTTTGCTGGCCGTAACGATGATGTACCCGCCCCGTTGCGCGAGGTTGCGCGTGAGCGGATCCGGAGCAAGCCGGGGTTCTTCGCATCCCTGAGCCCCGAGGCGAGGGCGGCCATCGAGAACTACGACGGCCCCGAGGTCATTGGCCCGCGACGCGACGGCTGACGACCGCACCAGAGGTGAAGAGCGCCCGCCCAGGGGATCCCCTGCGCAGGCGCTCTTTTGTTAGCTTGGCGGCCCGCTGCAGCGCCGGCCGGCCGCACCGGCGGCGATGGAGAACCAGAATGCCGAAGCCGGCTCATAGCGCGCCGCCCGCACGGGAGCCTCGGTACCACGTGCGGTTGATGTTCGAGTGGGGCGGCGGCTGCCTCTGGGGCGGCAACGACGCGGCCTACGATGCGTTCGACGTGGGGCCCATCGAGGACGAGCTTCCCCTCTCCAACGCCACGCGCCAGCGCCTGGAAGAGCTGTCGGTCTGGCACGATACGGCGCTCGACTGGGACGACCCCGCCGGCCCGGGTCTCTGGACGCCCGAGGAGTACGACAAGTTCCACCAGGCCGCCGTCGAAATCCTGGACACCATCCGTTCTGAACTTGGCCCGGACTTCCGGGTCGAATGCCGGGGCCCGTAGCGGCGGCGCCCCTCTCTCCCCTGCCCTTCCCGCAAAGGACACCTGTTGACCACGAAGTCCAATTCCCGCGCCACTCTCGCACGTACGGCCCTCCGCATCGCGTGCACGGCGATGATCCTGGCCGGTGCCGGGGCATGCGAAGACAGCACGGGAAGCGAAACGCGAGACGTCACGATCGGCGGGATCTTTTCGCTCACCGGCAACTGGGCGTCGCTCGGCGTGACCAGCAAGGCCGCGATGGAGCTGGCGGTGGAGGACGCCAACCGCTTCGCCGCGGGCCGGGGCATCACCTTCCGCTCCGACATCCGGGACACCAAGCTGGACCCGGCGACGGCGCTCTCGGCCGTGCAGTCGCTGAAGGCCGCCGGTGTGCAACTGGTCGTCGGCCCGCAGTCCAGCGCCGAGCTGGCGGCCATCAAATCGTACGTGGATGCGAATCCGCTGATTGTTGTCAGCCAGTCGAGCACGGCGGGATCGCTGGCGGTGCCGGGCGACCACGTCTATCGCTTCACGGCGGCGGATAGCCTGGAGGGCATCGCCTCGGCGGCGCTGATGTGGGGCGACGGCGTTCGCACGGTGATCCCGGTCTGGCGTGCGGACGCCGGGAACCAGGGGCTTCACACGGCCACCCGGAGAGGGTTCACCGCGCGCGGTGGCACCGTATCGAGCGGCGTGGAGTACGCGACGAACGCCACCAGCTACGCGGCAACCATTACCGCGCTTGGCACGCAGGTGCGGGCCGCACTCGCCACGCGGCCGGCGAGCCAGGTGGGCGTGTACCTGGCCGGCTTCGACGAGGTGGCGGACGTGTTCGTGGCCGCGGCGGGGGACCCGGTGCTCGCCTCGGTGCGCTGGTACGGCGCGGACGGCATCGCGCAGAGCGGCGCCCTGCTCGCCCGCCCGGCGGCCGTGGCATTCGCGCAGCAGGTCGGCTTTCCGTCGGCGCTCTTCGGGCTGGACCTGGCAGCGAGCGCGACGTGGCAGCCGGTCGCTACGCGCATCCAGCAGCGCGCGGGCATGGCGCCCGATGCGTTCGCGCTGGCCGTGTATGATGCGGTGTGGGTGGCGGCGCTGGCGTACCTCGCCTCGCCCGCGGGCGTGAGCGCCGACTCGCTGGCTTCGCGCTTCGTGCAGGCGGCGGGCACGTACCACGGCACCACCGGCTGGGCCACGCTGAACGGCGCTGGCGACCGGCAGCACGCCGACTTCGACTTCTGGGCCATCCGCCCGTCCGGCACCGGCTACGCCTGGAAGCGCGTCGGGGGCTACGAGACGCGCTCGGGCACGTTGAGCCGCTGATCGCGTCAGGATAATACCGCCGCGCTACCTGGTCACCTGATGTTCGAGTGGCGCGGCGGCTGG
>NZ_DATBNB010000107.1 GCF_036554565.1 Longimicrobium sp.
GATGCTGGTGAGCCACGTGAGCTGGGTGACGGGCCAGGTGCTGCCCGTGCGCGACGTGGTGCGGATGGCGCGCGACCGCGGCATTCCCGTGATCGTCGACGGCGCGCACGGCTTCGCGCACTTTCCGTTCACCCAGCACGACCTGGAGTGCGACTACTACGCGGCCAGCCTGCACAAGTGGCTCTTCGCCCCGCACGGCACGGGAATGCTGTACGTGCGCCGCGACAGGATCCCGGAGCTGTGGCCCCTGCAGGCCTCGGACGAGGCGCGCCGGGCAGACATCCGGAAGTTCGAGGACATCGGCACGCACCCGGCCGCCAACGCGCTCGCCATCGCCGAGGCGATGACGTTCACCCACGCCATCGGCATCGCCAACAAGGCGGCGCGGCTCGTGTACCTGCGCGACCGCTGGGCGAACGCGCTGCGCCGGCATCCGCGCGTGCGGCTGCACACCAGCCTGCGCCCGGGCCAGGCGTACGCCGTCGCGATGATGCAGGTGGAGGGGATGGAGGCGGGGAAATTGTACGACGAGCTGTGGACCAAGCACCGCATCATCACCAGCCCGACGAAGTGGGGCGGCGTGGAGGGCATCCGCGTAACGCCCAGCGTCTACACCACGCTGGACGAGATCGACCAGTTCGTCGAGGTGATGTCCGCGATCCTGCGCAGGCCCGCGGCAGGCTGAAGGATCTGCCTCCGCTGGTGCCTGGCGTTGGATTGCGGGGCGGGGTTGTCCCATTCGAGGGGGAACGCACGTCCCACTTTGCTCCGGCCGGCGGCGGGCTGAACTCGTAACCCGTTGTGCTGCAGCGACCCACACCAAGCCTCACCCGGTTTGCTTCTTGCCCCCGGACGGGTTCGTCACTCACCGTCGGCGCCCGGCGTGCAGCCGGAGTCCCGCCGATTGGCCTGCCCGCCTTGCCCATCACACGGCCGCCATTCCCGCGCCGCGTAGCCAGCCTCACGCTCCCACTCCCGCCACAGGAATCGCCATGAGCACGCTTGCGCCCCCCGATCTGCCGCAGGCCGCCGCCGCCGACGGGAACACCGGCACGACCACTCGAAAGGCGACGGCGTCGTCTCCAGCGGCCGCCCTGACCGCCTACCTCCAGCAAGTGCGCCGTCGCGTGGGCGAAATCTGGACGGCGCCGAGCCAGATGCCCCCTGCGCTCGTCCAGATCCCCGACTTCGACCAGCTCGTCGCCGCCGCCGGCAAGCTCGCCTCCGCGTCCCCCGATACGGCCGCCTACATCGCGTCCGTGGTGACGAAGCTGCTCGGCCGGGCGACCTCCGTGGACTGCGAGAACCCGCCCCCGACCACGCCGGTGTTTCCTGCGGACCACCGGCTTCATCTCTCGATGGGCGCGGAGTGGTACTGGATCGGCGCACATCTGGACGTGGTGAACGCCGCCGATCCCACCGACAGCGGCCGCATTGCCGTTCTCTACTCGATCCAGCGGCGGCGGGCGGTCGGGGTAACGGTCCAGGCGCTGGCCGGGTGGGACGACACGGACGCGCAGATCGCGTCGTCGCTCGGCACGGTGACGGTCGACACCACCCGGCAGAAGTCGTACGTGCGGCGGCTGCCCAACGTGCAGTGGACCGCGGCTGGCGGGTCCGCGGCGTTCAGCGTGTCGGACGAGCCGCTGCTCTTCCAGTGCGGCTCGGACTTCATCAGCGGCTCGGTCGACGTGCTGCCGCTCCAGGTGCTCATGGACGACGGCGAGACGACGCTCGACCTGACGCTGGCCAACTCCCGCATGGCGCCCGCCGACGCGTTCTTCCTGCAGGGGGGCGTGCCGGTGCCTGGCGCCACGCCGCTGCCGACGCCGGGAATCTACTACAGCTGGCCGCAGCTCGACGTCGCGGGGACCATCCGGGTCGGGGGCCAAACCTACACGGTGAACGGCGGAACGGCCTGGATGGATCACCAGCTGATGGCCACGAGCCTGGAGAATTCCGGCGACGCGGCGACCCCGGTGCCGTTCGTCGACGACCCGAAGCCGGTCAACGGGTGGTCGTGGCAGTACTTCAACCTGAAGAACGGCGACGCCTTCACGCTCGCCTCGTTCCAGCAAGGCGAACTGAACCTCACGCCGCCGGTGGGCTACGGCTATTACCTCACCCTCGACGCGACGGGAAAGAAATGGATCCCGTCGTACCTGGTTGGAGTGATGGCGCTCGAGAATTTCAAGACCTTCGACGTGAATGCCGGCGGCGGCCCGCCGGCGCAGGGAGCGGGCACGGTGTCGATCCCGACCTCATGGAGCTACCTGCTGGGCACCGTGGGTGACGCGCCGGAAAAGGTGGGGCTGATCGCGCAAACACGGAACTGGAGCGAGGGCTGCACCTTCAACGATGCAGACGGGGGGGTCGCCAGCGAACTGCCCGTGGACCTCGTCGACCTGTCGGTGGGCGGGGCGGGCGGCGGCGGCTTCGAATCTGGTACGGGATTCGGCGAAACGGTCGGCTTCGAGCCGGTCGCGCAGTACCAGGCGCGCGCGCTGGCGCATCTGGCGTCCGTGTGATCCCGGGCGGGCGGCCCAAAGAAAGCACCCTCTTCCGCGGGGTCGTGGAAGAGGGTGTTCGGGACCGCGGAGATCCGCACAGGCGCTATGGATACAGGTTCTGCACGTGCCACAGGTTCGGGTCCGCCGGGTCCAGGTCGAAGCGCTCGCGCTCGTGAAGGCGGTTGGGGCGCCCCTGCCAGAACTCGATGCGCGAGGGGATCACCCGGAACCCGGACCAGTGCGGCGGCCGCGGGATGTCGTCGCCCGTGAACCGCGCCTCGTACTCCTGCACGCTCGCCATCAACTCCTGGTATGAGGTCAGCGGCTGGCTTTGCAGCGACGCCCACGCGCCGATGCGGCTGCCGCGCGCGCGAGACGCGTAGTACTCGTCGGCCTCGGCGGGGGAGACGGGCTCCACGCGCCCCTCGATGCGCACCTGCAGCTCCAGCGGCTGCCAGAAGAAGCAGAGCGCCGCCTGGGCGTTTTCCGCCAGCTCGCGGCCCTTGCGGCTTTCCAGGTTGGTGTAGAACACGAACCCGGCCTCGTCGAACCCCTTCAGCAGCACCATCCGCACGGAGGGGTGTCCCTGGGCATCGGCCGTGGCGAGCGCCATGGCGGTGGGCTCCGGCACCTGGGCCGCCAACGCGCGCTCCATCCACTCCGCGAAGCGGCGAAAGGGCTCGGCGCGCTCCGCCGTCCTGCGTTCCGAATCCATCCGCCGCTACCGTGCGCCGCCGTTGACGATCTCGATGGGCACCCAGGCCCGCGTGTTCTCCCACTCCATCACCAGGTTCACGCGGTTGGCGCCGGGCTCCGCGTTCAGCGAGATGGTGAACTGCTCGACGGGCGCGGCCGTGCGGCCCACCTGCATGGGAATGCGCGCCAGGTCCTGCGCCTGCTGATAGACTGTGCCCCACTGCCCCGTCTGGCGGCTGACGATCAGCTGCCAGGCGCTCTCGCCGGGAAGCGTGTAGAGCGTGTAGGTGCCCGCCGGAACCGACACGTTCCCGATGCGCAGGTCGTGCTGCGTCATCAGGTGGGTGGCCTGGTTGGCGCCCGTGCGCCACACCTGCCCGTACGGCACCAGCCCGCCCATGATGGTGCGTCCGCGCGCGAACGGCCGGCCGTAATCCACCATGATGCGCCGCTCGGCGAAGACGATCTCGGCCGTGTCGCGGGGGCTGGCGGGCTGCTGCGCCGTCGCGGGCCTCGCCGCCGGGGTCGCGGCGGGTGCGGGTTGAGCGGTCTGCGCCGGCTCCGTCTGTTCGGGCGCTGGCGGCTGCTGCTGCCCGGCGCAGGCGGCCAGCGACGCGGCGAGCACCAGGGCCAGCGCGGCGGGGGTGGATGTGACGATGCGGATCATGCCGACAGCCTCTCGTGTGAGCGGTTCGTTTCGGTCAGTGGATTGTACCGGCGCGCCGCCCCGCCCGGCAAGCCGCGGTCCCGCCGGCGCGACCACGCGCACACCGACCCGTTCGGAACGCGCGATCTCATGCTGACGGAGCGGCCACGGCGCACCTGCCCGTACACCATCGCTCGCAGCGACCGACGGATCCGCAGGCTGAGGTGCGCAACGAAATCCGCGGTGCAATTCCGGCCGCGCACCATCGTCTGGATCTCCCTCGCGGACGGGTGTCAGCGCAGCTCGGCGCGAACCCGCTCCAGCGTCCACTCGTCGACGTGCGACGGGGGCCAGGCGCCCTGCCGCGCCCCCTGCACCAGGCGCTCGCCCTCGGTGAATGCGCGCTCGGCCACGGCGGGCGTCAGCATCCCCGCGCCGACGGCCTCGTCGAACTCGTCGCGGTCCAGGAGCTGGATCTCGCCATCCGCCCCGCGCCACACGTCCAGGTACAGGTCCGTCGTGTCCCAGCGGGTGCCCTCCATCTTCACCGGCGTCAGCACGTTGGCATAGACGCCGGTGAACGTGCCGTCCACCCGATAAAAGCGGCCGACGTCGTGCCACACGTCGCCGCGGTAGGTGAACCAGACGACCGGCGCGCCCGGCTCCAGCACCACCCGCCCCTCCACCGTAACCGGCTTCTTCAGCTGCGCCGCGGGGAGGTAGGTGACGACGAACAGGCCGGCGTCGTGCACGACGGCCGGTTCGAAGAGCTGCACCCGGTCCGGCGGGCGCGTGTAGTGAATGCGGACGGTGTCGCCCGGGGCGTACGCCGGCTCAGGCGGCATCGTGCCGGCCGGCGTGCTCCTGCGCATCCACCACGGCAAGGGCCGTCAGGTTCAGCACGTCCGCCGCCTCGCTCCCCCGCTGCAGCACGTGGATGGGGTGCGCCATTCCCAGCAGGATGGGCCCGAACGCCTCGGCGTTGCCCATGCGCCACATCAGCTTGTAGGCGATGTTGGCCGCGTCCAGGTTGGGAAAGATCAGCACGTTCGGCCGGCCGCGGAGCGAGGTGAACGGGTAGTTCGCCAGGCGGAACTCGTCCATCGTGGCCGTGTCGGCCTGCATCTCGCCGTCGATCTCCAGCTCGGGCTGGCGCTGCTTCACCAGCTCCGTCGCCACGCGAACCTTGTCGGACGCGGGGCCGCGGGCGGAGCCGAAGTTGGAGTACGAGAGCATCGCCACCCGCGGCTCGATCCCCACCCGGCGGACGAAATCGGCCGAGAGCAGCGCGATGTCGGCCAGGGTCTGCGCGTCGGGATCGGGGTTGACGGTGGTGTCGGCAAAGAACACCACGTCCTGCTGCATCACCATCATGTACAGGCCGGCCACCCGCCGCACCCCCGGCGCCGTGCCGATCGTTTCCAGCGCGGGGCGGATGGTTTCCGGGTAGTACATGTCCTCACCCGCCAGCAGCGCGTCGGCGTCGCCCTCCATCACCATCATGCAGCCGAAGAACACCGGCTCGTGCATCCGCTCGCGGGCCTGCGCCAGCGTGACGCCCTTGCGCTGCCGGCGCTGGTACAGCTGCTGGGCGTAGCGCTCGCGAAGCGCCTCGTCGTGGCGGAAGTCCACGATCTCCGCCCCCTCGATGTCCACGCCCAGCTCGATCGCGCGCTGGCGGATGGTGTCGGCCCGGCCCAGCAGGACGGGGCGGGCCACCTGCTCCGCCAGCACCAGGGCGCAGGCGCGGATGATCCGCTCGTTCTCGCCTTCCGGATAGACGACGCGGCGCGGGTCGCGGCGCGCGCGGCGCATGATGTCGCGCATCACCTCGCGGCCGCGGCCCAGGCGCGCGATCAATTCCGCGCGGTACTGCTCCAGGTCGATGGTCAGCCGGGCCACGCCCGTTTCCATCGCGGCCTGCGCCACGGCGGGCGCCACCCACAGCATGATGCGCGGATCGAAGGGCTTGGGGATCAGGTAATCCGCCCCGAAGCGGAAGCGCTCGCCGCCGTACGCCTTTTCCACCGCCTCGGGCACGTCGCGGCGAGCCAGCTCGGCCAGGGCGCGGGTGGCGGCCATCTTCATCTCGTCGTTGATGGCGCGCGCCCGCACGTCCAGCGCGCCCCGGAAGATGAAGGGAAAGCCCAGGACGTTGTTGATCTGGTTGGGGTAGTCCGTGCGCCCCGTGGCCACCATGGCGTCCGGCCGCACCGCCAGCACGTCTTCCGGGAGGATCTCGGGATCGGGGTTGGCCAGGGCAAAGACAATGGGCGCGTCGGCCATCCCCGCCACCATCTCGCGCGTCACCGCCCCGGCGACGGAAAGCCCCACGAACATGTCGGCGCCGCGCAGGGCGTCCTGCAGCGTGTGGATGTCGCGCGTGGTGGCGAAGCGGGCCTTGTACTTGTCGAGGTTGCCGCGATCGGCGCGGATGACGCCCTTGCTGTCCGTCATCGCGATGTTCTCGCGCCGCATTCCCAGCGAGATGTACAGCTCGGCGGTGGCGATGGCCGCCGCGCCCGCGCCGCTGAAGACGCACTTCAGCTCCTCGATCTTCTTGCCGCTGATCTCCAGCGCGTTCAGCAGGGCCGCGCCGCTGATGACCGCCGTTCCGTGCTGGTCGTCGTGAAAGACGGGAATCTGCAGGCGCCGCTTGAGCTCTTCTTCGATGTAGAAGCAGTCCGGCGCGCCGATGTCTTCCAGGTTGATGCCGCCGACGGTGGGCTCCAGCATCTCGCAGAAGCGGATGACCTCGTCGGCGTTCTTGCTTGCCACCTCGATGTCGAACACGTCGATGTCGGCGAAGCGCTTGAAGAGCACGCCCTTCCCCTCCATCACCGGCTTGGCCGCCAGCGGACCGATGTCGCCCAGCCCCAGGACGGCGGTGCCGTTGGTGACGACCGCGACCAGGTTGCCGCGCGCTGTGTACTTGAAGACGTCCTCGGGGTTCTGCGCGATGTCGCGGCACGGTTCGGCCACGCCGGGCGAGTACGCCAGCGACAGGTCGCGCTGGGTGCTGGCCGGCTTGGTGGGCACCACGGCGATCTTGCCGGGGCGGCCCTCGCTGTGGTAGTCGAGCGCGTCCTGCCTGCGAAACGACATCGGCTTCTGCTTCTTTCGGGTGGGTCCGGGTGCGAGGGGGTAGACTGGGACGGGCGGCGGGGAGTGTCAAGGAAGCCAAATGGCCGGAGAAAGACGCGCGACCCTACGGCCGGCATCCGAACCGACCAACGACGAAGGGGCGACGCTGGCCAGGGACGGGCGGCGCGGCCCGTTCCCTTTCTGTGCGCTCCAACGGCTCGCCAGGGCGATCCCTTCGTTGGCGCTCCCGTCTGCGGCCTCCGCGGGAAATACGCGATGGCGCGGAATGCAGAGCTGCTCGCGCATCGACGAACATTCTCTTGTATTCCGCGCCAAAGACGACTAGAGTTGCTGCAGAACCTGGAAGTGGCGTCGCCTCGCCCCTTCGGCGCCCCGGAGCTTCCCACCCTTGCTGGAGACCTCGGCCATGCGCCGCTCCGCGCACCTGCTGCTCCTGGCGACGCTCTTCACCACGCTCCCACTTCCCGGTCAGAATCCAGATTCCGCCGTGCCCGGGTCAGCACCCGCCGTGGCGCCTCTGGCGTCCAGTTCCACCCCGGCGGCTACCCGACCTACGGTCACGACGAAAGCAGACTCCGCTCGGGTGAGTACGCCCGTTTCGGACACCCTCGGGCCTCCGAAGGCGGTGCTCGATCCCGTCGGGCAAGGCTTTGGGCTCGTGCTGGCCAGCGTACTGATGGTAGGGGGATTGGGGTTGCTGACCTTGGCGGTACAGGGCGTCAAACGTGGCGGCGTGTTCGCGATCGAGAGCCACTGGGGTGGCTTCGGGGGCGGGCTGGGCGGATGGCGTTTCTCCGCGCCATTGGTCTACCTGTTCGCCGGGCTCGCTCTCCTGCTCATGTTAGTCATGCTCTCTGCCACTCTGCTGCGTCCGCTCGCCGCGAGCCAGGCGAAACAGCCGCGCAGCGCGAGCGCCCCCGCGCCGACCGCCGCGCGATCACTTCCGTAGGCGCCCAGCAATGCCCATCCGCCTCGTCGATTTCCCGGAGCCGCTGAGCGCCGCTTCGTGGCGCCTGGCTGGGGACACCGCGGTAATCCAATCCGATGCCTGGCGCGTGCTTACTGCGGAATTGGACCGCTACTGCCGGGGCGAGTTGGCGGGCCGCTCGTTCCTCATCTCCGGCCATCGGGGGGCGGGCAAGACAACGCTGGTCCTGAACGCATTCCAGCACGTCTGGAAAAACCGTGAGCGGCGGCAGGACGTGCGGCCGCTTCTGGTCCCCGTGAACGGCCCCGCCCTGTTCCATGCGCCCTCGGAGCCCACGCCGACGGCGCCGGACCTGCCGGCGTCCGATCAGGCGCGGCACCCCCGTGATCCCTCAGCGCCGACTGGTGCGACCGACTCGGTCCAGGCGACGGCACCCGGGCGGGATCCCGACGATGACCTCAAGCCGGCGCAGTTCGCCCTGAAGCAGATCGTGCTGGCGCTCCATCGCGCGGTGGTCGAGGAAATGTGTTCGGCCCATCGCCAGCGCGTGTTGGAGTCAACTCCTCCGAAGAGTGCGCTTCGCCGCGAGCGGCTGGAACTATCGGCGCAGCTTGAGATGGAACTGTTCGAATGCCCAATGCCCGCGCGTCTCCGCGAGTTCTGGTCCCGCGCAGGCCTGCTGGAAACAGGCGCTCTGTTCCAGGCTGGTGCCCCCATCCTGACCATCCGCCCCAACCAGGGTCTGCGCGAGCTGCTGGCGCTGGCCGGCGTTTGCGAGGCGTACTGTCGCGTTTCGGGTACCTACACCGAGGCGCAGAAGCGAAGCGAAGACGCCGCCCGCCGGGCCGAGGCCTCGCTCGCGGGCAACGCGTCCGGCCCGCTGCTGGCCCCCGTGGCCTCCCTGATCGCCGGTGCGCTCGTCGGTGTGGGCGTAGCGGCGGCCGACGGGCCAGGCGTTGCCGCGCTCGTTGCCGGGATCATGTCGTCGCTGGGCGCGGCGGCTGTCTTCAAATACTCCGCCGCACGCTCCAGTGGCCGCTCCGTCACGCGTGAACTCAGCTTCATGCCCGACCTGTCCGTGCGCACGCTAGACCGCTTCGTTCCGCTTCTGGTGCGCCGGCTAGTCAACGCTGGCCTTGCGCCGGTTTTTGTCGTCGACGAACTGGACAAAGTCGAGAACCTACCCGAGCGTATGGTGGAGTTGCTCAGAGGGCTCAAGAAGATTTTCGCCGAGACGGCCTTCTTCTGCTTCGTCACCGACCGGGAATACTTCGAGGAGCTCCGCCGGATCACGAGCGACGGCGCGTATCCTCCCGCATCCACTTACTTCAGCCACCAGCTCTTTATCGTCTACGCGCACGACGACCTGCACCGGTACCTGGCGGTCCGCCTGAAGGCCGTGGAGGGTTCTCCGTGACCCAGCGCCCCCGCAAGGGCTCCGGGCGGAGCCGCGCACCCGGCACAACGGCGGGTCCGACCGTCGCCCCCGCCCCCGCTCCCGATCCGCGCACTTCCGCGGCCGAGCCGCCTGCCGCACCCGTGACTGTGGCGGGCGTTCCGCTCGCGGAGCCGCGCCGCCGCGGGGCGCACGCGATCTCGACGCTGTGGGCGGCCGTCGCCGAGGTAGTCGTGCGCTGGAGCGACCGCCTGAAGGCGGCGGCTACGAGGCAGCCGCACCAGCGAGCCGCCGCTCTTCCTCCGCGCGCGACGACGGATCTGCTGGAAGTGGTTCCGGCCGGCGGGCAGACCCCGGCGGAGGAGGGGGGCGGCGGCACCCTTGGGGATGATCAGGACGACGCGCGCATTCTGCCGTTCGTGCTGCTGCACCGCGCCCGCATGCACGCCGTGGATCTGCGCCGCGCGCTCGATGGGTTTCGTGGACCAGACGGCTACCTGGCCCTGCGCCGCGGCGAGGTGCGTACGCGGATGGTGTACCGCCTGGATGTGATGGTGCAGGTGGCGGTGGAATTGGTGCTCGGCCGGCCGGCGGTGCAGGAGAAGCTGGCTGCCGAGCCCGAGTTCCGGCGCTTGGTGCACGATGCCGTCTACTACGTTTCGCGACACTGGGCCGGTAATCGGTGCGTGGACATGAGCGCAGGCGGCCGCGCAGCCTTCACTCAGGAGATGCAACGACGGATGTACGATTCCATGTCGGCGTCGGCGCATCCGGCAGCGGTGCTGGCCCCGGTGGACATCGACTTCCTGTTCGAGCAGGCGCGTGCCGTCGCGCACCTGCTCTCCGACCGCCGCGAGTTGCGTATGCGCTTCAATGCCGAATGGCGGGGATACCTGGACGCCGACGACGACGCAGCGACGGCGGAATTACTGCGCGGGACGATGGGCCTCGACGGCCAGGTGGATCCGCCACTCTACTCCCTCACGCCTGACCTGTACCACTGGCGCTACGACCGAAGCGGGCGCACCCTGCCGGTAACCGCGGGTGTGGAGCTGCCGGATCCCGAGGGCGATCCCGAGGTGGAGGCGCTCTTCATCCGGCGCTTTCGCAGGGCTATGGCCGAACTGGTGCCGCCGGAGCCTGCGTACCCGGTGTCTGCGCGCGTGGATCTCGCGACGCTGGCAGCGGAATTTCACGTGCTCGCCCCCTCTCCGGCGTGGAGCGAAGTGGAATCGGCGGTCAACGCGCTGCTGGACGGCTCGCCGACACCGACGGAGCGCCGGTCGCTGGGCACCGAGGTGCGCCAGTTCGCTCAGGTGTTGCGCGAGCGGGCCGACGTGCTGGCGATGGCATTGCTGGCCGGGGCTGCGGTGGGGCAGGCGGGGCGGGGAACACCAGAGGAACGGCTGTCGCGTGGTCTGCGCGTGCTCTCCGAAGCCCATCGCTTCGCCGGCCAGCCTCTGGCGGAGCTGGCGGTCACGCTGCGTGGCGTTCGCGACGGATTGCGCCGAGTAGGGCTGGTGCAGGGCCCAGACCCCCGTCTCCCCAGCCTGGAAGACGACCAGAGCGTGGGTCCCTGGAGCCGTGCCCTGAACGACCAGCTCACCGCGATACGCCAGGTCCGCGTAGACATGCCGGCGATCCATACCGAGGCCGATGGCTCGCGGCGGTCGCGGATCCGCGACTACCTGGCCACGGGCGCACGCACGGAGCCTCGGGTGGAGGAGTTGCTGTTGATCGTCCGCGGGGACGCGGGAGCGACGGTCAAGCTGAACTTGGCAGAGATGACGTTGCGCGACTGGAGCACGCTCGCGTACGCCTCGTTGGTAGGTTCCGCCGGGGACGCATGGCTGGGGGTAGCGGCGCTGTCCGCACTGGGATTCCGGACACAGGCCTGGGGCGACTTGGTAACCTGGTTGGTGAAGATGGGGATGCTCCCGTCCCGGACGGAGGTGACGGATGTTCCGGGGATCGCCGTCTCCCCAGCCGATCAATGCGTCGTGGTGGTTCGGCGCAAGGACCACCCGTTGTCCCGCGCGTGGGCCCCGGAGCCTTCGATCCCGGCGCTAGTGCTCACACTGCAGGAGGCGAGATCCGTCCTTCAGCGGCTCCCCCGAAGCGATGCCACGTTTCCGCCGCTTGGTCCACCGCTCGGCGTGCTCGCGTTCGAGATGCCGCTGGAGGAACGAGATGCAGATGCGGCGCTGCTCAAGCTGTTCCGGCGACGTTTGCCGGAAGCCGCCGCGCCGCGCGTGATCTACCTCTACGCCGACCGGCCGACCGAACAAGCCAGAGGGCTGTACGTCGCCGCACCACGCGGGGTTGCGGACCTGGCGCCGGACCCCAGCCCCGCAGCATGATGGCCTGCGGCGGTACTTCGCACCGTAGCGGGCTGGGTTCAACGTTCAAGGCATGATAACTCACACCATTCCATCAAGAGCCCGCTGCACGCCGGGCGAGGAGGCCGCTGCTTTATGGTCCAGATCGAAATACGAAACCCGTCCGACTACCCCCGGCCGCAGAAGGAGCGGCACGCGTGTGAGTACGTCTTCATCCCGTGGGAACGCATCGTCTCCGCAGATCCCGAGCTTGCGCCCGGCGACCTGGGCGTGGTGACGCCCGATGGCTCGCCAGTCCCCTCCGGGCTGATTCCGCTCGCGTCTGCGGACCAGGTGCTCGCCGTTCGGATAGACGAGCCGCTTCTTCCGGCCCAGGACCAGAAGACACCGTATCGACTGGGACTCGGTCCCTCGCGGGGCGGGGGCGAAGAGGAAGCTCCCCTGCTGAAGTTTGAGCGTGAGGGGGAGCCCGAGGGCACGGCAGAGCCCCGGGAAACGGTCGCTCCAGGCGCGATGGAATCGGTGGTTCGCGTTCGGATGGTGAACGAGTTGCTGAACGTATGGTTTGACCTTGGCGACCACTACGGAAAATCCTGGTTCGCAGGCGCGGCATCGAGCGTTCAGTTCAAGGAATTGGAGGTCCTGGACGACTTCCGCATAGACCCGTTTCAGCACGACCACGAAAAGCGCTGCATGCAGATCGACCGGATCATGGTCTCCCGCCCCGCGTGGGAAGACTCTCCGGTCGTGGAATACGTATTGTTTACGTCCCGCTACACCCTGGTGGACTACACCTACAGCCCCGTGGCCGCCAGCATTACGATTGCCTCTCCCGCCCTGGATTACGCGTACACGGACCCGTTCGCGGGCTCACCTCGCGCGCTGGAATGCCGGTTATATCGGCGCCTGACGCTGTTCGGGGGAGTAAACTACGTTGTGGAGGAAGTGTGGATGGAGGGTGAGGCTCGGGAAGTGCCCGCCCCCGTGCATCTGAATTTCACGGCGCGGTACTTCAGTTACATGGAGATGGGACAGCCGCCCCATGTGACCGTCCGGGAAGGCGCACCCGGGTGGAGCGCCATCAGCATGCCGCATGACCCGCGACAGGGCTATGGTTTCGCGACCGAGGCCCCGATGGGGGGAGTACGAAATCCCCACCCGGGCTATCCGAATCCCGACCTGGAGCACCGCAGCTTTTCGTGGGAGGTGGGCCCCTGTCGGGGCTACCGATGCGTTCACTTGTTCCAGCGTTCGTCGCCCGGCGAAATCCTGGAGCACACCTCCCGTATCTGGAGCGAGCTGATCATCGAACCCCTGGAAGTTGAACTCATCGAGCCCGGTGCAACGGGTGGATGAATCGGCATTTGCAGGATCGCTCGAATGCGGCGGTCGCGGCGTATGGAACCCGTGCTGGGCCGTTCCATCATGCAACCGGTAAGCATGGTCTTTCCGAACCCGCAGTGCGGAATGCGCCTGCCCCGAGCCCGGGGGAAACGCGCAAATCGTTTCGCAACCGATTTACGGATTTGCCCGCGGCTGGTCTGAAGCGTGGCTTGCTGGATGGCGCCTCGTGTTCTCTCCACGCCGGTCCCGGCCCGGGGGGCCGCCCGGGAGCCCCCACTTCGCCACTGATGTTCTCCGACCCGGGTTGGACGACCCGCGGCGCCCGCAGGTGCCGGGGCTCGGTTCGTCGGGCCTGGATGATTTCGAAGGGGACCCCGCGCATGGCAGCGAATCGTCCGGAATTGCGCCTTATGGTTGATGAGGGGGAGGCGCGTGCCCCCGCTCTCCAGCCCGCCGTTCACCCCGGCGGGCTCCCCGCCGGACCGTCCGGCCTTTCCGGAGGAAACCCCATGAACCGCGTCACCCTCCTGCTCCCCGCCCTGCTGCTGGCCGCCTGCGCCGACCAGCCGTCCGCCCCCTCCGCCGCCGCGGATGCCGGCGCCCTCTCCTCGGCCTCCGCGGCGGATGGATACATCGTGGTGGTGAGCGACGGGGCCGACCCGCGCGCCGTGGCCGCGTCGGCCGGGGTGAGTCCCCGCTTCGTCTACACCGCCGCCATCAACGGCTTCGCCGGAACGCTGAACGCGGGGCAGCTGAACGCGCTGCGCCGCAATCCGCGCGTGGAC
>NZ_DATBNB010000108.1 GCF_036554565.1 Longimicrobium sp.
CCGCGACTTCAGTCGCCCCAGCAGGGTCGGGACTCCACGGTTGAGAACGGGATATAAGACGTGGTAGATTCAGCGCCAACCTTTGACGGCAGGAGAACGATGCCCGCGGTACCCTTCGACCAGCTTCCCGACGACGCACGCCTGTGGGTGTTCGGCGCCACCCGTCCTCTGACCGATGACGAACAGCAGCGTCTGCTCGCGCACACGGACGGCTTCCTGCGCCAGTGGGCGGCGCACGGGTCGCCCGTGGTCGGGGGGCGCGAGTTGCGGCACGGCCGCTTCCTGCTCGTCGCCGCCGACGAGCGTGCGACGGGCGTTTCAGGATGTTCCACGGACACGCTGTTCCGCACGCTGGGCGATCTGGAGCGCGAGCTTGGCGTGGAATTGCGCGATCCGTCGCGCGTGTTCTTTCGCGACGAGGACGGCGCGGTCGCGTCTGAGCCGCGCCCCGCGTTCCGCCAGCGCGCGCTGTCCGGCGGCGTCGGCCCGGACACGGTCGTCTTCGACAACACCGTCCCCACGGTCGGCGACGTTCGCAACGGGCGATGGGAAACGGAGATGCAGATGGCCTGGCACGCCCGCGCCTTCCCCGTCGGCGCCAGGAGCTAGGCGCACGCGTCCCGATCGCCACGAGGGCCGGCACCCGACCGACGGATGCCGGCCCTCGTCATTCCCCAAGCCGCACGAGAATAGGGCAGATGACCGGTGCGGAGGTGCGCCGCCGCCGAGTATCTTCCCAGACGACACCGAGAACGGAGGCTACATGAAACTGGATGGACGGGTGGCGCTCGTCACGGGCGCGGCGCGGGGGATCGGTGCCGGGGCCGCGCGGGCACTGGCGGCTGAGGGTGCGCGCGTGCTTGTGACCGACGTTCGGGATGCGGAGGGTGCGGCCGTGGCGGACGCGATCGGCGGCGCGGCGTACCGGCGGCTGGACGTCCGTGAGGAGGCGGACTGGGCCGGGGCGATGGACGACGTGCTGGCCAGGTGGGGGCGGCTGGACGTGCTGGTGAACAACGCGGGGGTGACGGGATTCGAGGATGGCCCGGCGCCCCACGATCCTGAGCACGCATCGCTCGATGATTGGCGGGCGGTGCACCGCACCAACACGGATGGCGTCTTCCTGGGCTGCAAGCACGGCATCCGGGCCATGCGCTCGGCGGCGCGCGGCTCCATCATCAACGTGTCGTCGCGGTCGGGGATCGTGGGCATCCCGGCAGCCGCGGCCTACGCGGCCAGCAAGGCGGCGGTGCGAAACCACACGAAGACCGTGGCGCTCTACTGCGCGCAGCAGGGGCTGGCGATCCGCTGCAACTCCATCCACCCGGCCGCCATCCTGACGCCCATGTGGGAGCCCATGCTGGGCGACGGCCCCGACCGCGAGGCGCGCATGGCCGCCCTGGTGCGCGACACGCCGCTGCGCCGCTTCGGGACGGTGGAGGAGGTGGCCGCGGCGGTGATGTACCTGGCATCGGACGACTCCGGGTACATGACCGGCTCGGAGCTGCACCTGGATGGGGGGATTCTGGCCGGCGCGGTGGCGTCACCGGACAGCGAATAAGGATTGGGGCGCTTCGGATGGATGGGGGTCCTCCACGGCGCGCCGAAGCGGAGCGCGGAGCGATCATGGGGATCGCTCCGCGCTCGTATTCATCATGAAAGTATCTACGAGCCGCGTGAGAGGCGGGCCCCTGGTGCCGGGTCAGCTCTGATTTCGCGACTTGAAGGAACACGGAACAACGAGGGGGCGGCGAGCCTTACGGTTTACGACGAACTACGGCATGCAATGCGTAGCGGAACTCGCGTAAGCTCTGGTCAGGTTACCGCGAATTCGCAGCCCTTTGAGCAGCGATAGTCCTTGTGATCAGAGTTGTGGGTTGAGCAGACGTAGTTGTTCGAAGTGATGCATTCCGTTGCTTGACCACAGGCTTGCTGTAGGCGGAACACCCCGTCGGATGGGCTGAACGTCACCGGCGCCGCCGCAGCAGACCCGGCAATCACGCACAGGCCGAACGCTTTTCGGATCGTCATGGTTCCTTGCTCCTGGTGGAAGTGTTGTTGCCCGCCGCCCCGCTATTTTCGATGCAGACAGCTTGAGACCTGGTTCGCGGCTGGCTGCTCACTGGACGAGTGAAGATGCTGCTCAGGTTCCCGCTCCGGCCCGAAGCACAGCCGGAAGCTCCCATTCCCCCACGGCTGGATGCGGTTCCGTGATGGCCGCGTAGAGGAAAGCGTCATCTGGCGACACCGCGAATGCGGTCACGCGACGGTCGAGCTGGATCTCGGATACGAAATCGCCGTTCCAACGGAAGACGTGGACTCGCTGGCTGCGTTGGTCGCGATCATCAGCCTCACGGCAACCGCAGAACATCACATAGACGTAACGGCGAGTCGAGTGGATGCCTGTGTAGGCCATCTGCCCCTGCGGATCCCAGTGGAAACGGGTGCCGCTGACCGTGTACTTCGCACTGGTCGGGCGGGGCCCCTCGACCGAGCCAAGGCGACGGCCGTCCGCCGAAAAGAAGTCGATCCGGCTGGCCCACTGATACGCAAGGGCCAGCCGGCCTCCGTCGGGGTGCGCCGTCAAGTAGCTGCGGTTGAGGAGTCTGCGTCCGACCGCATGCGGCATTGTACGAGCAGGGAACGGCTGGTCCGCCTCGATGCGCTGGACGGGACGTGCGGCACTGTCGATGACGAGCAGCGTATAGTCGTTGAAGAGACCGTTCGCAATGAAGCGTTCACCCACCCGGACCGGCTGCTCGATGCTTTCGCCGACGTTGAACTGCCGGCTCCTCTCGACGGCAAGCTCTCCGTCGGCAGAGGCTGCGAGAAGGGAGAGCCGACGGTTTTGGAAATCGTATACCCAGGACCTCGGCGGAGAAACAGATTCAACGATGAACGCGCCGGGATCCCGAAACTCGCTCGGCCCTTGACCGTCGCGACCAGCCCGTGCCTGCACCGCACCTTTGGGAAGGTCGATCAGCGCCAAGTGCTTACTCATGAGCCGATCGGTGACAAAAAGGTGCCGACCCACCGGCTGTATGCCTGTAACCGCTCCAAACGCCATCGAGTCACCCAGGACGCGCTTTACCTGGAGTGTATCCGCGGGCTGTGCTGCACCGCTGAGGCGCGGCACACGACCCTGGAAATCAGCCGCGTCAACCACGGTTTCGGCCCTGCTGACGGGCACCAAAGAATCCGTTCTCTTTGGCTGCTCTCGTTCGGCGCCACAGGCCCCTGCGGCAATAATGGTGAATGCCGTCAGGCAACGCTTCGAATGCATGGGCGATATCACGCGGAGTGTGGGGGACTCCCCCAACGATGCGAGCGGAGGTGGGTTCCGGAAGAGCCGGGCAGCAGATGGCTGTGAATCACAAGATAAACGGGATATCGTTCTTTGCAAGAATAATCGGCAATAGATTGCCATGGCCCAAAACAGCCGACATGGCATGATGGAGGAGCCCGTACTCGGACGGACCCACCTCTCCAGGAGACGCCCGCTGGTGGTGCTGAGGTGCGACCGCTGGAGTGGGTGGATCCCGAGTAGTCGCGAGTGTTAACTGCGCTGGCGGCTGGGGGGGGGCCGCCGACGCGATGGCCTGCGGCACAATTTTTCTCAGGAGTGCGGTGGTGGCCCGCGGCTGCCCGCGGCACGCATCCGCGCTCCCGAGATCTATGGCTGGCCACGCAGCAGGATGACCCGCTCAACGCGAGGGAATCTCTGCGCCTTCCCCGATGCGCGTGGTCCTGCGGCGGTCAGAACCGCCAGGAAACGCCGGCCCGGAACAGCAGCACGTTGCCGTACGTGTAGTCGTAGTCGACCGCGACGTCATCCTCCAGGTACGTGCCGATGAACAGCTGGTCACGGCGGCGCGCGTGGTCGGCATCGAAGAAGGTGAGGTAGTCCTCGACCCCGAACGACAGCGCCAGGCCCCGCGAGTTGAGCATCGTAACGGCGTCAATCCCCAGGTTCAGCGCGAACTGCGTGCTGGTTCCGGATACGTCGTTGTCGAAATCGCCCGTGAAGTCCGGGTAGTCCATCCACACAACGGCGGGC
>NZ_DATBNB010000109.1 GCF_036554565.1 Longimicrobium sp.
CGAGCGGATCGCCGGCGCGCAGCTGGTCGCCAACCCGGGATGCTATCCCACCGCGGCCATCCTGGCGCTGGCGCCCCTGCTGCGGCGCGGCCTGGCGGCGGGGCCGGTGATCGTCAACGCGGCGTCGGGGGTCACGGGTGCGGGGCGCTCGCCCAAGCGCGAGCTGCTGTTCGCCGAGGTGGCCGAGGGGTTCAGCGCCTACGCCGTGGGCAACGTGCACCGGCACCTGGCCGAGATGCGGTCGCAGGCGGCGGGTGTCACGGGGGGACGGGCGCCGGACCTGGTGTTCACCCCGCACCTGCTGCCTGTGCGTCGCGGCATCCTGGAAACGATATACGTGCCGCTGAACGAGCCGCTGTTCGGCGACCCGGTCGGAATGTGGATGGATGATTATGCATCCGAGCCCTTCGTGCGGGTGTTGAGCGGACGCATGCCGTCGCTGGCGGATGCGGTGGGCTCCAACCGCGTGGCCATCGGGGTGACGGCCGTCCAGGACGTGGCGGCTCCGATGCTGATCGTGGTCGCGGCCATCGACAACCTGGTGAAGGGCGCGGCCGGGCAGGCGGTGCAGAACCTCAACCTGATGTTCGGATGGCCCGAGACGGAGGCGCTGGCGTGAGGGTCGTCAAGGTGGGCGGCAACCTGGCCGAGGACGCCGCGTGGATGCGGTCGGTGGCGGAATCCGTCACCGCGTCCGCCGTCCCCACCCTCCTCGTCCACGGCGGCGGCAAGGAAGTCAGCCAGCTGCAGCGCGCGATGGGCGAAGAGCCGGAGTGGGTGGACGGGCTGCGGGTGACCACGCCCATCGCCCTCGACGCCGTGCGCATGGTGCTGAGCGGTGTGGTCAACAAGCGCTGGGTTTCCGCGCTGCTGGATGCCGGGGTGGATGCGGTGGGCGTGTCGGGTGAGGACGGCGGGCTGCTGGTGGGCCGGACGATCCGCGGCGGCGCGCTGGGGCGCGCGGGGGAGCTGGTGTCGGTGCGGACGGAGCTGCTGCACGCGTGGATGGAGCAGGGGCTGACGCTGGTGATCTCGCCCGTGTCGCGCTGCACGGACGGTGGCGGGTTGAACGTGAACGCCGACGATGCCGCCGCGGCCATCGCCGCCACCCTGGGCGCGGAAGAGCTGCTTTTCGTCTCCGACGTCCCCGGCGTGCGCCGCGCGGGCGAGTGGCTGGGGTCGCTGGGCGGCGCCGAGGCCGAGGCGCTGGCCGCCTCGGGCGAGGCGTCGGGGGGAATGCTTCCCAAGCTGCGCGCGGCCTTCACGGCGGCGGCGGCCGGGGTGGCGGGGGTACGGATCGGGGGCGTGGGGATGCTGACGGACCTGGCCGCGGGAACGCGGATCGAACCTGCACGGGAGATGGCCGATGCTGGCTGCTGACAGGCAATCCGCCCTGCTGGGCGTCTACAGGCCCGCCGGCCCGGCCTTCGTGGCGGGTGAGGGATGCTGGCTGACGGGCGACGACGGGCGCCGCTACCTGGACTTCACCAGCGGCATCGCGGTGAACGCCCTGGGCTACGGCGATCCGGACGTGTCGGCCGCCATCCGCGGCGCGCTGGACGCCGGCATCCTCCACACGTCCAACCTCTTCCGCACCGCCCCCGCGGGCGAGCTGGCCGGGTGGCTGACGGCACACTCGTTCGCCGACCGCGTGTTCTTCTGCAACAGCGGCGCGGAGGCCAACGAGGGGGCCATTAAGTTCGCCCGCCGCTGGGCGGGGGAGAGGGACGAGATCATCGCGTTCCGTGGCGGCTTCCATGGCCGGACGATGGGCGCGCTCGCCCTGACCGACCGCCCCGCCTACCAGGAGCCGTTCCGCCCGCTGATGCCGGGCGTGCACTTCGCCGAGGTGGGCGACGTGGACGGGGTGAGGGCTCTGCTGCAGACCGGGCGCGTGGCGGCCGTCATCATCGAGCCCATCCAGGCCGAGGGTGGCGTGCGCACGGTGGCGCCCGGGTTCCTGCAGGCACTCCGCGCCCTGTGCACCGAGCACGGCGCGCTGCTGATGCTGGACGAAGTGCAGACGGGGCTGGGCCGCACGGGAACGCTGTGGGCGCACGAGGCGGCGGGGATCACGCCGGACGTGATGACGCTGGCCAAGCCCCTCGCCGGCGGCCTGCCGATGGGCGCCGTGCTGGTGACGGAAACCGTGGCCGCAGCGCTGAAGCCGGGCGACCACGGCAGCACCTTCGGCGGGGGGACGCTCGTAGCGTCGGCCGCGCTGGCCACGTGCCGCAAGATCGGCGCGGAGCCGTTCATGGCCGAGGTGCGCCGCAAGAGCGAGCTGCTGGCGGACCTGCTGGGCGCGCTGGCGCTCCGCCGCCCCGGCATCCGCCAGGTGCGCGGCGCGGGGCTGATGTGGGGGATCGAGACGGACGACGCGGCCGGGATCGTGGGCCGCGCGCTGGAGGCCGGGCTGCTGCTGTGCACTGCCGGCCCGGACGTGGTGCGGCTGCTTCCGCCGCTTGTGATCGGGGACGACGAACTGCGCCAGGGCATCGCGATCCTGGAAGGAGCGATGGAGTGCTGATCCAGATTGCGCCCGCCGCCGCGGCGGCGGGCATCGACGTCACCCCGGTAACCCCCGGGTCGCCGGTGACGGTGCGCCCCGCGCGCATCGCCGACATGCTGGCGGTGGAGCCGCTGATCAACCACTTCGCCGCGCAGAACCTGATGCTCCCCAAGACGCCGGAGCAGCTGGTTCGCCTGTTCCGCGAATTCGTGGTGGCGACGGACGAGAACGGGCGCCTGCTGGGGTGCGGCGGCCTGCGCATCTTTTCGCCCGAGCTGGCGGAAATCATCTCCCTGGCCGTGAGCCCCGCGGCGCAGGGGCTGGGGCTGGGCGGGCGCATCGTGGAGCGGCTGGTGGAAGACGCCGAGACGCTGGGCATCACCACCGTCTTCGCGCTCACGCTGCGCGACGGCTTCTTCCACCGCCTGGGCTTTCGCACCGTGAACAAGGAGATGTTCCCGGCCAAGGTGTGGGCCGACTGCCGGAACTGCTCCAAGCTGCACGCCTGCGACGAGATCGCGGTCTACAGGGAAGTGCGAAGGTAACAAAGTGCGAAAGTACTAAGTGCGAAAGTGCGAAAGTAACTGCTCGCGGTGCTGGTCCACTTTCGCACTCTCGCACTCTCGCACTCTCGCACTTTCGCACTGTCCTGATCCACGCCGTGGGAACGCGGCGAACCAAACGCAAACAGCATCGCCAGGGAGACCCCCATGCAGACCCCCCGC
This sequence comes from Longimicrobium sp., assembly GCF_036554565.1. Lineage (NCBI taxonomy): Bacteria > Pseudomonadati > Gemmatimonadota > Longimicrobiia > Longimicrobiales > Longimicrobiaceae > Longimicrobium > Longimicrobium sp. Next base: position 3,238 of record NZ_DATBNB010000109.1, read on the forward strand.
GTCGTCCTCGCCTACTCGGGCGGACTGGATACCTCCATCATCGTGCCCTGGCTCCGTGAAAACTACGGCGCCGAAGTGATCTGCGTGGCCGCCGACGTGGGCCAGGGCGAAGAGCTCAGCGGGCTCGAGGCCAAGGCACTCGCCTCGGGCGCCGCCGCCTGCTACGTGCAGGACCTGCGCGAGGCGTTCGTCACCGGGTACGTGTGGCCCACGCTGCGCGCCGGTGCCGTCTACGGCCGCAAGTACCTGCTGGGGACGTCGATGGCGCGCCCCATCATCGCCAAGGCGCAGGTGGAGATCGCCCGGCAGGTGGGCGCCACGCACCTGGCCCACGGCTGCACCGGCAAGGGCAACGACCAGGTGCGTTTCGAACTCACCTACGCCGCGCTCGCGCCAGACCTTCCGGTGATCGCGCCGTGGCGGGAGTGGAACATCCGCTCGCGCGAAGACGCCCTGGCGTACGCGGCGGAGCACAAGGTGCCCGTCGTCGCCACGCGGGAGAAGATCTACTCGCGGGACGCCAACCTGTGGCACGTGAGCCACGAGGGCGGCCCGCTGGAAGACCCCGCGCACGAGCCCGGGAGCGACCTGTTCCTGCTGACGAAGTCGCCCGAGGAGGCGTCGGCGCGCGCGGAATACGTCACCATCGGCTTTCACGAGGGTTACCCGGTCTCGGTCAACGGGCAGGAGCTGGGGCCCGTGGAATTGATCGCGGCGCTGAACACCATCGGCGGGGCGCACGGCGTCGGGCGTATCGACCTGGTGGAAGACCGGCTGGTGGGGATGAAGTCGCGCGGCATCTACGAGACGCCCGGCGGCACCCTGCTGTACGCCGCGCACTCGGAGCTGGAGCAGCTGACGCTGGACCGGCGCACGCTGAGCCTCAAGGACATGGTGGCCCCGCGCTACGCCGACCTGGTGTACGAGGGCCGCTGGTGGACCACGGAGCGCGAGGCGATGGACGCGCTGGTGAACACCACGCAGCGCCGCGTGACGGGATCGGTGCGCCTGAAGCTGTACCGCGGCAACGTGGCCATCGCCGGCCGCTGGTCCGCCAACTCGCTGTACGACGAGCGCTTCGTAACGTTCGGCGAGGACGACGTGTACGAGCAGTCCGACGCGGCGGGGTTCATCCGCCTGTTCGGCCTTTCCAGCCGCGTGGCCGCGCTCAAGGAGCAGGAGGCCACGCTGGCGCCCACCCTTGCCGCCGCGGACTGAACATGGCCTGCACTCCCACCGCGCCGGCGCAGAACGCCCCGGCGGTACCCGGCGCCCGCATGTGGGGCGGGCGCTTCTCGTCCGGGCCGGCGCCCGAGATGGACCGGCTGAACCGCTCCCTGCCGGTGGACCGCCGCCTGTGGCGCCACGACGTGGCCGGCAGCCGCGCATGGGCCGCCGCGCTGGGTGCCGCGGGGGTGATCGACCCCGCCGAGGCCGCCGATCTGCGCGCGGGTCTCGACGCGGTGGCGGCGCGCCTGGAGTCGTGGTCCGAAGCCGACTGGGCGGCGGCCGGTGACGAGGACGTCCACACGCTGGTGGAGCGGCTGCTGGGCGACGAGATCGGCCCCACGGCCGGCAAGCTGCACACGGGGCGCTCGCGCAACGACCAGGTAGCGACCGACTTCCGCCTGTGGGCGCTGGAGGCGGTCAAGACGCTCGATGCCGCCCTGCGCGACGTGCAGCTGGCGCTGGTGGAGCAGGCGGAGCAGCACGTGGCGACGGTGATGCCGTCGTACACGCACATGCAGCGCGCGCAGCCCGTGTCCGCCGCGCACTGGCTGCTGTCGCACGCGTGGCCGCTGGCGCGCGACCGCGAGCGGCTGGCGGACGCGGGGGACCGTGTGTCCGTGCTGCCGCTGGGGTCGGGCGCCATCGCGGGGTGCCCGTTTCCGGTGGATCGCGTGCTGTTGAAGGAGTCGCTGGGCTTTCGGGCCGTGTCGCCGAATTCGGTGGATGCGGTGGCGGACCGCGACTGGGTGGCGGAACTGCTGTTCGTGGCGGCGATGGCAGGCGTGCACCTGTCGCGCCTGGCCGAAGACCTGGTGCTCTTCGCGTCGTCGGAATTCGGCTTCGTGCGGCTGAGCGACCGCTTCAGCACGGGCTCGTCGCTGATGCCGCAGAAGCGCAATCCCGACGCGCTGGAGCTGGCGCGCGGCAAGGCCGGGCGGCTGATCGGCGACCTCACCGGCATGCTCGCGCTCCTCAAGGGGTTGCCGTCGGGCTACAACAAGGACCTGCAGGAAGACAAGTCGGCGCTCTTTTCCGCCTTCGATGCGCTCACGGACGTGCTGCCGGCGGTGGCGGGAACCATCCGGTCGATGACGATCGATGCGGCGCGGTGCGCGGGCGCGGTCGACTCGGCCATGCTGGCGACGGACCTGGCCGACTTCCTGGTGCGCGAGGGCGTGCCCTTTCGAGAGGCCCATGGAGCCGTCGGCCGGCTGGTGCGCGCGGCCGAGGCGCTGGGATGTCCGTTGAGCGCGCTTCCCCGCGAGGTGTTCGTGGAGGTGAGCCGCGAGTTTGCGTCCGCCGACCTGGATTCGCTGTTCAGCGCCACGGCGTCCATCGAGGCGCGCGCCAGCGAGGGGGGTACCTCACCCGCCTCCGTTCGTACCCAGATCGCGGCGTTGCTCGGACAGATCTGAACTGCAGTTTCACGCAGAGGTCGCAGAGGGAAAAGAGAGGACGCAGAGGGCAGCCACGGCCCCTCTGCGTCCTCTCTGTCTTCTCTGCGCCCTCTGCGTGATGCTGTTTGGTTTTGGAGTTGCGTGATGGCGGAGGCATGACGATCGTCCGCGGCTATCAGGATCCCGCACTCCGCGCCCGCGTGGTGCGTTCCATCCCCCTGCTCTACGCCGACGGTGCCGATCCCGCGCTCGACCGGCCCGCTCACGTGCGCGCGGGGTCAGGCATCGCGTGGATCGGCGGCGTGCTCGCGGTCGTGCAGGACGATTCCAACTTCATCGCCCTCGTCGATCCCGAATCCTGTGGCGTCCGCTCGCTCACTCTGCCGGCGGGGGAGGGCGGCGTGCGCCTGTTCGGGCCCGATCGCGGAAACAAGCAGTTCAAGCTCGATCTGGAGGCGTGCGTCACCCTGCCCGACGGCGCCGGCGAGATGCTGGTCGCGTTCGGGTCGGGCAGCGCGCCCAACCGCGAGCGGATCGTGATGGTGCGCGGCATCCCCCAGGCGCCATCGGTGGAGGTGTGCGACGCCTCCGCGTTCTATGCGCTGCTGCGGGGCGCGCACGAGTTCTCGGGGAGTGAAATGAATGTGGAGGGCGCGGCCTGGCGCTACGATCGCCTGCTCCTCTTCAACCGCGGGAACGGCGCGGCGGTGGATGGCCGCGACCCTGTGGATGCCACATGTGAGGTCGATTGGGAACGCCTGCGTGCGCACCTGCTGGACGGGAACGCGCCGCCGCCGGCGCCGGAGCACATCACGCGCTATGAACTGGGCGATATCGATGGATGGCGGCTCACGTTCACGGATGCGTCCGTGGTCGGCGACGCGCTCCTCTTTGCCGCCACGGCCGAGGCGTCCCCCAACACCTACGACGACGGTCCGGTGGCGGGCTCGGCGCTGGGCATCATCGACGGGTCGCGTGCGCGATGGACGGTGATCGAGGACGCGGTCGGAGGACGCTTCGACGGCAAGGTCGAGGGCATCGCCCCGGGTTCGCGGCCGGGCACCGTGCTGGTCGTCATCGACCGCGACGACCCGAATCTGCCCTCCGAATTGTGCGAGGTGGAGCTGGCCGGACCATGGGCCTCCGACTGAAACCGCCACAGGTTGCAGCGCCTTCTAAGTCGATGCAGGTATGGGATTTGCCTGATTCCGCCCGGCTGTCGGAGAACCTGCTACGGAGTCAGATGATGGCACTGCGCGAATTCATCGATGCGAGGGGAGTGGCCTGGAAGGCCTGGGACGTTCCGCCGTGGCGCGTCTTCACGGAAATGCGCTCCAGCGGCGAACGCCGGGTGCGTCAGGTCCCGGGCTACACGCCGGAGCGCCGGCAGAGCCGCGAGCGGCGCCGGCGGACCGCCGCGCCCGGGCTGGAGCGCGGCTGGGTGTGCTTCGAGTGCGCCGAAGAAAAGCGCCGCCTGATCCCGCCGCCGCCCAACTGGGACGCGGTGACGGAAGCGGAGCTGGCGGACCTGTGCTCCAGGGCCAGTCCCGCGCCCGTCCAGCACTAAGCGAAATGGCGCTTCGTGGGTTCCAGCAGGGAGGCGTGCACTGGCAGGTGTGGAGCGTGATCCCCGGAACGCGAAAGGACGGCGAACGGCGCGGGGGGCGCGACCGCCGCAGCCCCGACCCGGTGTTCCTGTACCGCGGGGCGGACCGCCGCAAGGCTGCTGATCGCCGCAATGCCGCCGCCACCGTTTCGGCGGCGTTCGCGGGGGGGTGGCTGGTGTTCCAGGCCCCCCACGAGCGCCGCCGCCTGGCTCCGATCCCGGCGGACTGGGAAGCTCTCTCCAGCGACGACCTCGCCCGCCTGTGCGAGCGGGCCACGCGGGTCCACGGGCTTTCGGACGGGTGACCCGGGTCCGGCCGCCGAAACTCCCCCGGCAGGCGTCAGCCGGGCGTTCAGTACGTGATCACGAAGCTTCCGTAGAAGCCTGCATCACCCTGTAGCACCGCTCGCACTCCGACGTCGTCTTTCACGATCCCGCATGTATAGAACGAGTCGCCGCTGATCTGTAGATAGGGGCCGGCCGGCGCGTCGGAGATGTAGCACTGAACCGAGGGCAGCGTGTTGTTCGCGCTCGCGGCCGCGGGGAGGTAGTTCGTGAAAAGGGTCTGGCTGGCTGGAATGATCGCCTGGTAGAACAGTCGGTTGATTGCGCCCGCCGGTCCGGCGGGCCCCTGGGCACCGGGTTGCCCGGCGGGACCTTGCGGGCCCACTGGACCAGCGGGGCCGGCAGGTCCTTGGGGACCCGTGGGGCCGGCAGGTCCTTGCGGACCAGCAGGTCCGGCAGGGCCCGTCGGCCCCTCGCACGCGACGAGGGGGACCATGAACGCCAGGATCAATGCGGTGCGTCTCAGTTCCATGGAATGCGAACTCCCGTGTGTTGGCGCGGTGTGAAGGCCGACCCGCTCCTGCGCGGACCGGCTCTGGCAGGACCTTGGGCGACGCTCAGGTGTTGCCTGTCGGAGAAGCTCGGCATCACCCGCAAGGAAGTAGATGACTGCGTCCCCTCTCGTCCGGACGCCGTGGCCGCACGATCAACTT
>NZ_DATBNB010000110.1 GCF_036554565.1 Longimicrobium sp.
CGTTCGGTTCCCGTGCGCGCGAACACACCAGCACCCATCCCGCCGCATCTGCGACATTCCCGGTATCCACGGTGCACCCTGCCGGGCGCCGCGTGCCGCGGGTGGCATGCGGACGGCGCCTTTTCCGGGCGCCGGGGACGATCCAGCAAGGGAGAGTACGGATGAAGAAGCTGCTCATCATGGTTCCGGCGATCGCGCTGATGGCTGCCTGCGGCGGCGGCGGTGAAGAGGGCGGGGCCGGCGGCGAGACGGGCACCACCGACGGCGCCGCGACCACCACGACCGACATGGGCGCGGGCACCGGCACCACCGGCACGGCCACCACCGATCCGAACGTGGGCACGGGCGCCACGACCGGCACCGGCACGGCCATGCCGGGCGACACCACCGGCCTGGGGGTGGGCGCCGCGCCCGCGGGCGGCACCGGCGGCACGACGGGCACCACCGGCGGCGCCACCGGCACCACGGGCGGCACCACCACGCCCTGATCCGGACCGAGCGCGTACGGGCGGGCCGGTCGCCGGGGGACACGTTCCCCTGGCGGCCGGCCCGCTGCTTTTTTGAGCCAGGCTCCCGCGCGTCCGGTTGTTGCAGAGGACGGCGCCCCGCGATCCACATGGACGGAACAGAACCTGAACCCGGAGAACAGCGATGAAGCGCAACGGAGTGGTGGTGCCCCTGGCCGCGCTGCTGCTGGCCGCGTGCGGCGGCGGTGGCGGCGAGGGCAGCAAGACGGACGTGCAGGGCAGCCCCGACACGGCGGGTGCGGTGGGCACCACGACGGGAACGTCCACGGGTCTCAGCACGGGCCAGCAGGTGGACACGGCGGGCATGGGCACCAACCCGCCCACGGCTGGCGGGCAGGTGGTGGACACAGCCGGCATGCCCGGCACCGCCGACACCGCCCAGGGCACGCCCCCCGCGCCGTAATCCTTCCAGGAGAAGGGGATAGCGGAATTCCGGCCGAAACGGCGCGCTCGCGGTTCGCTAGTACGTGAGGGGGAGATGCAACTTTTTTGAGGTTGCATACGTCTTATGGAGAGTGCCGGCGCGCGGGGCCTGCCCCCGCTCCGACCCCACTCACCCTCTTCTCCTGGTTAACTCCATGTCGCTTCTTAGCTTGCGCAGCGTGGCCCTGGCCGCCGTCCTTTCGATCAGCACCGCCGGCGCCGCTTCGGCGCAGCAAGCCGCGCCCGCTCCCGCCGCGGCGCCTGCCGCCACGGCGTCCGCCGGAAACGCGGCTGCGGCAGAGCGGGCGCCCCGCGCACCCCGTCGCGACCGGAACCGTGTGACGCTCGAAGAGCTTTCCGCGGGCACCCCCGTGGACCTGTACACGTTCCTCCAGCGCGGGCGCGGGGCGTGGCTGCGCACGCGCGGCGCTTCGTCGTTCAACAAGCCCGAACTGGTGTGGGTGTATCGTGACGGGGCCAAGGTGGGCACTGTCGCCGCGCTGCGGCAGATCCAGACCAGCGAAATCCGCGAGATCCAGTACCTGGACGGCAGCGCGGCTACCCAGCAGTTCGGAGTGGACCACGGCTCCGGTGCCATCCTGCTGCGGTCGCGCTGAGCAGCGCCTTCAGCCCGGCAGGTCGATCCCAGTTCCACCGAAAGGCCCCGGCGTGCATTCGCACGCCGGGGCCGAGCATTTCACCGCAAAGCCCCGGCTCAGACGCCGCTGTCGCGTCCAGCCTTGGGCCTCACCTGCACCCGGTCCGCACCTGCCGACCCACGCGATGTCATCCCGATGGAGCGGCCACGCCCGGCCCGCCCGTGCACTATAGACGGCAGCGACTGAGGGATCCGCCACACATTCCGCAAGTCGCTTCATACTTTCCGAAACGCAGGACCTGTTGCCCTGTTCCTCGGCGTTGAACGCCTGAAAAGCCTGGAACCCGTCGTGAGCAGTCGTGGAGGCGGTCAGCGCGCTGTGTGGCGGATCCCTCAGTCGCTGCGGTCGGCGGTGTGGATGCAGGTTCGACGGGGCCGCTCCATCGGGATGACAAACCGCGGTTCTCCCGTCTCCCGGGCTTTGGGGATGGGTGCGAGAAGAGCCGTGTCGGCACCTCTGTTCGGTCGCGCGACAGGCTCCAACACACATCCAAGCAAGCCAGTCCGCGAAGGCGGACTTCGTGTGTTTGTTGCAGCGGTTTCAACCGCCCGTGCCGGGGCTCGGCGCATCCCCTGGGTCCGCGCCCCACGGTGCCGTGCCCGCTGCCGCGCCCAGGCTGAAAAGGCATCCGCGGTTAGATCCTTCGGCCCGCGAAGCCTTTGCTGCGGGCGGGTTTGGCGCGCCTGTCAGGATGACAGAGTTTCGCGCGTGACTCGGCCGGAGCGCCGGGTCGGATTCTCCCGTTCCCCTGTGCAGCGGGGATGAGGCGGACCGCGCCAAACCTACTGCAGCGTCAGCTCGGTCGACTGGATGATCTGCACCGGCCGCACCTTTTCCATCACCCGCAGGTGGGCCCGGTCCGACGCGCCGGGCGCCAGAAAGATCATCTGGTGCTCCGGCGCCTCGTGGTGCCGCGGCAGCGACGCCCCCACGATCGTCACGCGCCACCAGCCCGGCCGCAGCCCGGTCGCCTCGAACCGCCCCTCGCCGTCCGTCACCGCGCGGCGGACGCCGCCGGCACCAGACAGTTCCACCTCCACTCCCGCGAGCGGCGCGGCCGGCGAGTCCGCCCCGGCCTCCGCGGGTACGCGCTCCACCAGCCCCGTCATCCGCGCGGCCAGCTCCAGCCCGATCTCCACGCGGCCGCCACCATCTTCATCGACCGTCACGGGCACCGGCAGATCGCGGTTCGCCACGCGCTCCGGGCCCGCTCCCGCATCCACCCGCACCGTGTACGATCCCACCGCCAGCCCCGCGAAGCCCGCAATCCCGCGCCGGTCGGTGATGGCGATGCGGTCCGCCAGGCGCACCAGCACGTCGGCGATGCCGCGTCCCGTCGTGGGGTCGAACACGCGGACGGTCACCTGCCCCTCTCCGCGCCCGGGAAGCGGAATCGCGGTGGGGAGCGCGTATTCCATCGTCCCGCGCCGATCCCATCCCCCGGCAATCCCCGCGTTCGCCAGTCCCCGCAGCGTCACGCGGTGTCCGGCGCCCAGGCTGCGCTCCAGCGACAGGTCCATCCGCGCGTCCATCGCCGCTCCGTCCGGCCGCCGCGCGTGGGCAGCCACCCGCACCCACGTCCCGGCGAGCACCGGCACCTGCACCGACGCCGCGCCCGACCACTCCCGCGCCGTCAGAGCCGACGCCGATGCGCCCTCCCGCCGCTGCACCACAATCCACGCCGAGGCGCCGCCGCGCGTGGATACGGTGGATTGGAGCGAGGCGGCGCGGAAGGGCGCGGGGGCGGCGCCCGGAAGCGGAACGACGGTGCCGGCCTCGTACGCGGGATGCAGCCACGCGCGCCGGAACACCGGGATGCCAAGCCGGCCGCGGACCGACCGCAGGTCGCCGCGCGACGCCGTGTCTCCCCCGGTCTCGCGGTACTCCACGCTCAACCAGGTTCCCCACCCGATGGAGGCCGAGCGGGAATTCGAAAACGTCTGAATCGTGTCGCCCGGCCGGCGCAGGTCGCCGCCCCGCCGCGCCGAGGCGGATATCGAAAGCTGGCCGATCGGGCGCAGCACCACCGTGGCGAAATCCTGGTCCCCCGAGCCGATGTAGCCGCCAGCATCGGCGCCGCGAAGGTGCTGCACGTCGTACGTCAGGACGCGGGTGTGGCCGGATGCGCGCAGGGCACGCGGCAGATTGGGCCCGCCCGGCGCCGCCTCGGCCTCGACCGACAGCAGGGACGACAGCGTGGAGGCGCCCTCCACCGTCCACCGGCCGGGCGCGGAGTCCGGGGCCAGCACGGTGAGGCCCACGCGGGCGCGACGGCCGC
>NZ_DATBNB010000111.1 GCF_036554565.1 Longimicrobium sp.
CCACCGTGCTGAACACGAGCCCGCTGCAGAAGTGCTCGGCCAGGATGTTCACGGTGTAGGCCTGGATGAAGTGCATCTCGGCGATCTGCCACCCCGGCGCGGTGGGGTTGAACTCGGCCATCAGCTCCGCGGCCTGCGCCGCGCCCACCCGCGCGCGGTGCAGCGAGCGGTTGGTGCCGCTCAGGAAGCTGTTGTCGGAGGTCATCGTCCGCTGGTCTACCTCCCAGCGGTAGATGAACGAGTCGCCGTTGATCCACTCGTCGGCGAAGAGCCCGCCCAGCAGAAAGATGTTGTCGCCGGTGGAGGTGCCGCCGCTGGTGGCGGCGGTCAGCCGGGCCAGCGCGCCCAGCCGCACGGCGTTGGCGCCGGCGGGCGACTGCACGTCCTGCGGGTCGATGATGTCGGGGTCTTCCACCAGCAGGATGTGCTCGCCGGGGTCGCAGGCGGCGATCCCCGACGCCAGGACGACCGCCGCGGCCAGGGCCGCCTGCCGCGCCCGGCGCCGCAGCCACGATCCGCCGGCGCGGGTTTTCAGGGTGTGCTTCATCTCGTGTATCATCCTACAGGCCAAGGGTCAGGCGGAAGGTGAAGTAGGTGGGGGGCGCGAACGCCTGGAACGACGACGGCGCGTCGCCCGTGGTGCCGAAGGCCTCGGGGTCCACCCCCGAGTAGCGGGTCCACAGGATCCCCAGGTTGCGGGCGGCGAAGGTGGCCGTTACCTGCCGGCTTCCCAGCACGCGCGACGCCAGGCTCTCCGGCGCGTCGAAGCTCAGGGAAAGCTCGCGGAAGCGGATGAAGTCGCCCGGCTCGATGAAGCCCGCCACCGTCTTGCTCGGGTGCTGCCGCACGGCCACCACGCGCGCCTGCTCGTCGAGCGGCGCCGCCGGGTCCACCAGCCCGCGGCAGTTGTTGCGGCTGGCGCAGCGGATGCGGTCGGTGTTGTTGTAGATCATGTGGCCGCCCTTGTAGTCCACCATCGCCGACAGGCGGACCCGCTTCTGCCAGAAGTCGAAGCCGTTGGTGAGCGCGGCCTCCCAGCGGGGCGCCGAGTGGCCCAGGAACTCCACGCTGTCGCCGACGAACACCTCGCTGCGCGCCGCGGCGGTGTCGTACTCGATGATGTTGTCGCCGTCCTTGTCCTCGTAGCCCATCAGGCGGCGCGACCACCAGCCGTTCAGGGGATAGCCCTCGACGTTGCGCAGCGTGCTGCTGATGACGATGGACGCCTCGCCGCCCAGGCTTTCCAGCTCGTTGTCGTTGGTGGTGCCGTTCAGGCTCATGTCCCAGCCGAAGGCGCGGCTCTGCACGAGCTGCGCGTTCACCAGCCCCTCCCACCCCTTGTTGCGCACTTCACCCAGGTTCTCGAAGCGCACCGTCAGGCCGGTGCCGGCCGAGGGCGGAAGCACCCGCTCGATCAGCGCGTCGCGCGAGAGCTTGTTGTAGTAGGTGATCTCGGTGGTCAGGCGGCTGTTGAAGAAGGTGCCGTCGATGCCCGCCTCGAACTCCGTGGAGCGCTCCGGCCGCAGGTCGGGGTTGCCCAGGGCGCTGAACACGATGCCCGGGCGCTCGCCGCTCTCCCCCAGGACGGTGGCGGTGCTGAAGTACGGCAGCGCGTCGATGGTGCCCGGCTGCACGCCCGAGGCCCCGTACGCGCTGCGCAGGCGAAGCTGGTCCACGAAGCCCAGGCCCGGGAAGAAGGGCTCGTCCGAGATCACCCACGACGCCGAGAGCTTGGGGTAGAACACGGTCTCGAACTGGGCGCCGAACGCGCTGTTCCGGTCCGAGCGCACGGCGCCGGTCAGGAACAGGCGGTCGCGAAGGCTCACCCGCTGCTCCACGTAGCCGCCCAGGGTGCGGCTCTCGCTGGTGGTCTCGTCCGCGAACTTTTCCGCGCCCGAGCCCACGGTGATCGCGGTGGGCGGAAGCTTGTTGCCGCGCGCGCCGTTGCGGTTGAACACGTTGCGGTAGTACTGCACGCCCGCCGTGGTCTGCGACTCCACGTCGCGGCCGAACTGCCGCGTGGCGGTGGTGGCCGCGTCCAGCGTGTACACGAAGAAGTTCGCTCGGTTGTCGATCTTGAAGCCCAGGGTGTCGGCCCCCACGCACTGCAGGAAGCGGCACAGCTGGTTGTCGGTGCGCTGCGTGAAGTCCAGCCCCGCGCTCCCCCGCAGCGTCAGCCACTCGGCGGGCCGCGCGTTCCCCGAAACGGACGTGATCAGCCGCTCGATGGACTGCGTGGTGACGGCCTGGTACACCCGCCGGGGGGTGAACTCGCGCCATCCGTACAGGGTGTCGCCCGTGGTCGGGTTCACGTTGTGCCGGAACCCGGGGCCGCCGTAGATGTTGGCGGCGATGCCGGCCGTTCCCGCGTCGTCGCTCATGGGCAGCCGCAGGTCCTGCGAGGTGTAGCCGGCGCTGACGGCGATGTCGCTGTTCCGCGGGAGGGTGATGTTGAAGTTGGCGCGCCCGGTGATGCGGCCGAAGTGGTTGGGGCTGCGCTGCTCGGGAAGCAGCGACATGCCGCGCGCGGCCAGGTAGCTGCGCTCGAACCGCGGCACCTGCGTCACGCCGTCTTCGTCTTCCCACTCGCCGTGCAGGAAGTAGCGCATGGACTCCGAGCCGCCGCGCACCTGCAGGCCGTGCTGCTGGCGGTATCCCCGGCCGAAGGGGGTGGCCTGGGGGTCGCGCGTGGGGCTGTACGCGGTGACGCTGTCCTGCGTGCAGTTGTTCGGCGCGGGCGCGGCCACCTGGGCCAGGGTGCACTGGGTGGTGTTGTTGGGCCTGGATGCGGCCGTCCACCCGTGGTACGCCAGGGGATACTCGTTGCGGTCCTCGATGGCGGTCTGCTCGGTGTAGTACGTCCACCGCGGCGGGCCCGCCACGCCCCGCTTGGTGGTGATGACGATCACTCCGTTCGCCGCGTCGGTGCCGTACAGCGTGGCCGCCGACGGCCCGCGCACCACCTCGATCGACTGGATCTCTTCGGGATTCAGGTCGCCCACGCGGCTGGGTGTGGTGCCGCCCACGCTCACCGTGCTGGACCCGGTGCTCCCCTCCACGCGAACGCCGTCGATCACGTAGATGGGGTTGTTGGAGAGCGAAAGCGAGCTGGTGCCGCGCACGCGCACCCGCACGCCCGCGCCCGTCTGCGTGCCGCCCACCACCATGACGCCGGGGGTGCGGGCGGTCAGCAGGTCCCCCACGTTCTGCACCGAACTCCGCTCCACCACGGCCGCCGCCTGGATCTGCGAGACGGCGTTGCCCACTTCCACGCGCCGCTGCTCGCCGGTGGCGGTCACCACCACCGGGTTCAGCGCGATCGTCGAGGCCCGCAGGGTGAAGTTGGCCGTAGCCGTTCCCCCCGCCGCCACCGTCACCGGCTGGCTGCTCTCGCCATAGCCGATGGTGAGCACGCGCACGGTGACGGTGCCCGCCGGCACGCCGCGAAGGGTGTAGGTGCCGCTCTCGTTGGTGAGCGTGCCCAGCGTGGAACCCGCGACCCGCACCTGGGCGGCGGGAACCGGTTGCCCGGAGCCGGCGTCGGTCACGCGGCCGGTGACCGTGCCCTGCTGCTGCGCCGCCGCCGGACCCGCGTCGAACGCGCCGGCGAGGACGGCGAGAGCGGACGCACAGAGTAGACGAACGATTTTCACGAGGAACACCTCCGAGGGGCTGGGTGGAAAGCGACGAAACGGAGCGGCGAACCGCACTGGAACCGAACCGGCGAGATCACGGACGGAGCACGCGGGAAGGCCGCGGCACTCGCGCCGGTGGGGCGGACGATCGTCGATCGTGGTGGTGGTGGCCGCGCGGGGCAGCGGCGGAGTATACGGAGTTTTCGGATGATAAATGGGAGGGACAGCGTGCACAAGAGACGGGGCTGACGGCAGCGAAAACTGGATGGCGGGGGCAGGAATGTTCATCCCGCAGCGGCCGAATGACGCTGGGGGAAAGCCGAGGCGGGGAGGTACGGCGCGAGTTCGATGCGGGCGGCGCGACGGGCGCGCTCCGCGGGAGGGAAGGAGGGTGAGAAGGTGCAGCAGGGATTGCAGCATCCTTGACTTGCATCCATTCCCGACTGCTTATTGCGAAGCAACGGCCCCGACCCCGCGCCGTGCCGGATCGCCCCTCTCCTTGGAAAACCCTTCCCGGGCCGGACGATGGATAGAGAGATCCGCCCTGCTCCCGCGAGCCCCGGATCCCGCACGGAACCAGCCGGCCGCTCCCCCGCCGCGCCCCCCACGATCAGCCTGCCCAAGGGCGGCGGGGCCCTGCGTGGCATCGGCGAAAAGTTCGCCGCCAACCCCGTCACCGGCACCGGCACGCTCACCGTGCCCCTCGCCGCCAGCCCCGGCCGCATGGGGTTCGGCCCCGACCTCTCCCTGGTCTACGATTCGGGTGCGGGCAACGGGCCCTTCGGCCTGGGCTGGAGCCTTTCCCTTCCCGCAATCACCCGCAAGACGGACCGCGGCATCCCGCGCTACCGCGACGAGGAAGAATCCGACGTCTTTCTCCTGTCCGGCGCGGAGGACCTGGTCCCCGTTCCCACCGACGGCCCCGATCCGCGCGCCGGCACCCCGCGCACGGTGGATGGCGTATCGTACCGCATCCACCGCTACCGGCCGCGGGTGGAGGGAGCCTTCGCGCGCATCGAGCGGTGGACGGACACGCGCACGGGGCAGGCGCACTGGCGGTCCATCAGCCGCGACAACGTGACCACCGTCTTCGGCCGCACCGCCGCCTCGCGCATCGCCGACCCGGCCGGCGGCCAGCCGCGCACCTTCAGCTGGCTGGTCTGCGAGCGCTGGGACGACCGGGGGAACGCCGCCGTCTACGAGTACCGGGCGGAAGACTCCGCCGGCGTGGACCTTTCGGCGGCGCACGAGGCCAACCGCACCCCCGCGGGCCGCGCGGCGAACCGCTACCTGAAGCGCGTGCGCTACGGCAACCGCATATCGCGCCTGCGGCAGCCGGACCTTGCGCGCGCCGAGTGGATGTTCGAGGTGGTGCTGGACTACGGCGAGCACGACCCCGCGGCGCCGCGCCCCGACGACGCGGGCGCGTGGCGCTGCCGCGACGACGCGTTTTCCAGCTACCGCGCCGGCTTCGAGGTGCGCACCTACCGGCGGTGCGAGCGCGTGCTGGCCTTCCACCACTTTCCCGGCGAGGAGACGGGGACGGACTGCCTGGTGCGCTCCACCGGCTTCACCTACACCGACGAGCCCGGGGCGTCGCTGCTGGCCGCGGTCACGCAGCGCGGGTACGTGCGCCGGGAGGGAGGATACCGCGCCCGGGCGCTTCCGCCGCTGGAGTTGGCGTACAGCCGGGCCGAGATCGGCGGCACGGTGCGGGAGCTGGACGCGGAAAGCCTGGAGAACCTTCCCGCCGGGGTGGACGGCGCCCGCTACCAGTGGGTAGACCTGGACGGCGAGGGCGCCTCCGGCATCCTGGCCGAACAGGCGGGCGGCTGGTACTACAAGCGCAACCTGGGCGAGGGGCGGTTCGGCGCGCTGGCGCCCCTTCGCACGCAGCCCTCGCTCGCCGCCCTGGGCGGCGGCCGGCATCAGCTGCTGGACCTGGCGGGGGACGGGCAGATCGAGCTGGTGCAGCTGGATCTTCCCACGCCCGGGTTCTTCGAGCGGACGGCGGAGGGCGGATGGGAGAACTTCCGCGCCTTCCGCACGCACCCCCGCATCGCCTGGGACGACCCCAACCTGCGCTTCGTGGACCTGAACGGCGACGGGCACGCGGACGTCCTCATCACGGGGCACGAGGTCTTCACCTGGCACCCCTCGCGCGCGGAGGAGGGGTTCGGCCCCGCGAGCCACGTGTCCACCCCGCACGACGAGGAGCGGGGCCCGCGGCTGGTCTTCGCCGACGGCACGCAGTCCATCCACCTGGCCGACATGAGCGGCGACGGGCTCACGGACCTGGTGCGCATCCGCAACGGCGAGGTGTGCTACTGGCCCAACCTGGGCTACGGACGCTTCGGCGCGCGGGTGGCGATGGACGGCGCCCCCTGGTTCGACCCGCCCGACATCTTCGACCAGCGCCGCGTGCGCCTGGCGGACGTGGACGGCTCCGGCACCACCGACATCATCTACCTGGCCCGCGACGG
Organism: Longimicrobium sp.; assembly: GCF_036554565.1. NCBI lineage: Bacteria > Pseudomonadati > Gemmatimonadota > Longimicrobiia > Longimicrobiales > Longimicrobiaceae > Longimicrobium > Longimicrobium sp. The sequence goes on from NZ_DATBNB010000111.1 coordinate 6,119, forward strand.
CGCCCGCCTGTACTTCAACCTGGCGGGGAACGGCTGGAGCGCGCCCCGCACCCTGCGCCACCTGCCGCCCCTG
>NZ_DATBNB010000112.1 GCF_036554565.1 Longimicrobium sp.
GGCGCCGCCGAAGTGGCCGCCTGATGGATGCCATGATCCTGGCGGCCGGGCTGGGCACCCGCCTGCGCCCGCTGACCGACCACACCCCCAAGGCGCTGATCGACGTGGCCGGCGTGCCCATGATCGAGCGCGTCGCCCGCCGCCTCATCGCGGCCGGCGCCGACCGGCTGATCGTCAACACCGCGTACCTGGCGCAGAAGATCGAAGACTTCGTGCGCCAGCGCGGGGGCTTTGGCGTGGAGGCCGACTTCTCGCGCGAAGACCCAGGCCCCCTGGAAACCGGGGGCGCGCTGCTCGCCGCGGAGGGGCTGTTCCGCAAGGACGCCCCGTTCTTCCTTCACAACGCCGACATCCTCACCGACCTGCCGCTGGACGGGATGTACGCCGCGCACCGGGATGCCGATCCCCTGGCCACGGTCGCCGTGCTGGACCGGCCGAGCACCCGCAAGCTGCTCTTCGACGGCGACGGCCTGCTGGGCCGGGTGGACGAGACCAAGGGGCTGGACCTGCGCGTGCGCGAGCCCGTCGGCGCGGTGCAGGCGCTGCCATTCGCGGGCGTGCACGTGCTCGCGCCCCGCATCTTCGGCCTGCTGACGGAGCGCGGGGCGTTCAGCATCCTGGACCCGTACCTGCGCCTGGCCGCGGCGGGAGAGCGCATTCTTCCCTTCCGCGTAGACGGGCACGCCTGGCTCGACATCGGGCGGCCGGAGCAGCTGGAAGAAGCGCGGCGGCGGTACGCGCAAACCGCGGATGGAACGCCTCTTGCCCCGCCCCCGTCCCGCTTTTTCACGAGCGGAACGGGACCATGACGAGGGGATGGGGACGATGAACGTACGGCTGGCGGCGGTGCTGGCGCTTTCCCTGGCAGCCGCGTGCGGCGGCGGGGGCGAGCAGAAGGAAGTTGATTCGCCGGCGACGACGATGGACGAGAGCACCACCGATCCCGGCGAGGGGCAGGCACCCAACGTCAGCTCCCTGCCCCGGCCGGAGCAGACGATGGCGGCCGGGCACCTGTCGGCCATCAACAACTCCGGCGTCACCGGATCGGTGAACTTCCGCGGCATCGGCCAGCAGACGGAGATCTCCCTGCAGGTGACCACGGCCCCCGCCGGTACGCAGCAGCTGAACGCGGCCGTGGTGCAGGGCACCTGCGAGCAGCCCGGCAGCGAGGTGGCCCCCGTCGGCCCGCTGACCGTCGGCGCCGGCAACGTCGCCGCCATCACCGACACGCTGAACCTGCCGCCGGGCACGGTTCTGAACGGGCAGCACGCGCTCGTGGTCAAGGGCCAGAACTCCGGCCCCTCCACCCCGCCCATGGCCTGCTCGCCCCTGCCCAAGTGGGAGCGCCTGCCGCCCACCGGCTGAGCCGAACAGGACCTACGAACGAGCGCCGCGCGGCCTGGATGCGCGCGGCGTTTTCGCGTGTCAGCGACGCGCTACGCCGCGAGTTCCAGCACGTTCAGCCCCTCGTGCCGCGCCGCCGCGCACTGCACCCGGTCGGCACTGACGAACGAGATTTCTGCTCCTTCATCCAGGTTGTCGCGTGCACGAACGGCTGCGGCGACCTGGATGGCGTCGGCCGGACGCAGCCGCCACCGCTGGACGATACCGGCTGCGGCGTGCATCACTTCCGAGGCGTTCACCACGATCAGCGGCGACTCCTGGGTGAAACTCTGGACCAGAGTTGGAATCGCCTGCCGCAATGCGGCAGCACTCAAGCCCTTTCGCGCCGCGTGCGGACCGCGTTTGATCTGCTGCAGGGCTGACACAGCTTCGGGCAGCGAGATGTCGCAAACGAACACCCTGGTCGAGCGGTCGCTCCGGTTCGCGCTGCGCATGAGATCGTGGACAGCTGACGAGCCGGGCTCCACCGCGTGCAGCTTTACCACGGCAGACGCGTCGAAGAAGTAGCGTTTCATATGTGGTTCGCCCGCCTCATCCGGATCAGCGCCTGACTGGGCAGCTCGCCCTCTACCTCGATCATCTCGGGCATCTGCCAGTCTGGGCCGTCGTTCGGCAGCTTGGCGATGAAGCCGCTCTCGATCATCTTGCGGAGATCCTCGAATTCGGGCGGCACTTCGGGATTGCAGTGACAACACGGCTTCTTCATACGTCCGCTCCGGTACAGGTAATTTTCAGAAAAACGGGTCTCGGCTCCGAGTGCGTTACGCGGGAGTGAGAACCTCCAGCCCCTCCAACGCCGCGGCCCGGCACTGTTTCTTGTCGTTGCTCACGAATGCAAAAACGGCCTCGAAACCAGCAGCCTTGCGAGCGTTCAGCGCAGCCGCGATGTGTACGGCATCGGCACCCCGTACCTGCTGCCGCTCTACGATCTCTGCCGCCAGCGGCATGCAATCGCTCGCCGACAGCAGGACGAGCGGAGTTCCACGACCAAGATCCGCTCGAACCTTGGGCAGGGTATGCCGAAGAGCCGAACGGCTGATGCCACGCTTCGCGGCATCAGGGGCATGAGCGGCCTGCTGAACCGCGGAAATCGTTTCCGGCAGAGCAAGATCGCACGCGCACAACCGTACTGTCGGAGGTTCCGCGATGGGCGGCCCGCACCAGGTCTCGGACGAATCCCCAACCCTCTTCCAGCAGATACAGACGGCCGATCGCGGACGTGTCGAGGAAGTAGGTTTTCAAAAGCCCCGGCTCCGTCGCTGCTGAACGACGATCTTGCTGACGACGTCCGCCGGAATCGGCAGCGGCTCCGGAAGCTGCCAGTCCGGACCGGCGGTGGGCAGCCGTAGCTCGATCCCCATTTCCTCCGCGCGGCGCTTCATCGCCAGCAATTCAGGAGAATGCTGCCGGATCGGCGTGTGGGGGGTCGGTTCCACGGATTCTTCGGATACCTGCTCGCTCATGCGTTCCTCCGTCTGGGTGCACACGAAAGATAAACCGGACGTGCTGAACGTCCAATACCGCGAGCCGCCACGGCTGGTACGAGTTTTTGGGGCCACAAAGAAGAAGCCCCCGGACGTGGCTCGTCCGGGGGCTTCCTGCATTCAGCCGCGCGTGATCAGTTCTGCGGGAACGGGGGCGGCACCACCAGGCCGGCGCGGTTCACGCGCGGCGAGTGGAGCGGCACCTGCTCGTCTTCGGCGCGCTCGCGCTGCGTCCAGCGGAAGTACACCGCCGTGATGGCCAGCCACAGCGTCAGCCCCCCCGGCACCCACATGATCACCCCGCCCAGCCGCTGGTCCTCCAGCGCCGACAGCTCAGAGAACACCCGGGGCGCCTCGACGTACCAGGTGTAGAGCTCGGTCTGTGAAAAGGTGATCAGCGCCGCGGAGATCATCATGGGGATCCCCACCAGGAACAGGTACATCATCTGCAGCACGGGGGCGATCCGCGGCAGCTCCGGGAGCGGGCTTCGCACCGGCCACCACATGATGGTGCCCGTCACCATAATCATCAGGTGCATGGTGATGTGCACGCCATGGCTGCGCATCATCAGGTCGTACGGACCCGGAAAGTGCCAGGCCAGGAAGATGGCGTTGTTCAGCGCGAACGCCATCACCGGAAAGGTGAGCGCCCGGGCCAGGCGCGCCGCCCACGGGCGCCGGATCAGCGGCCGCAGCGCCCACGCCGGGGTGCCGTACAGCAGGAACGGCGGCATGATCAGGATCAGCAGCAGGTGCTGAACCATGTGGGCGCTGAACAGGAAGTAGTCGCTCAACTCGTGCAGCGGCCCCTGCAGCGCCCCGAACATGATGGCCAGCCCCCCCATGAACGACGCCACCTGCTTCGCCGGCACGGGGGACGAGCCGGGAAAGCGGTGGCGAAGGGGCCCAACCATCAGCAGATACGCGCCCGCGAGCAGCAGCCACCCCGCCATGAAGCTGGGGTACACCCGCCATTCGTTCCAGGCGAAGGTCTCGCCGTGCAGCAGCGCGAGACCCAGGACCGCGTTCGACATCTACCTACACCCTGCCCTTCTCGTGGAGCGGTGCGCTCAGTGCGCCGGCGGCGTGGTGGGCGCGGCGGGCTGCTGGCTGGGCGCCGTGCCCGATCCGTGCACCCCCTCGTTGCTGCTGGCCGTGCCGTGGATGGCCGTGCTGGTGCCGTGCAGCGGCCCGAACAGCAGGATCA
>NZ_DATBNB010000113.1 GCF_036554565.1 Longimicrobium sp.
ATGGTGCGGCTGACGGGCGAAACGCAGAGCGCCACGCTGGAGACGGCGCGCCGCCTGCGCGAGGCGGGGATCACCGTCGCGCTGCAGAGCGGGTACGAGGGCTACGTGCCCAAGACGCGCGTGGTGCTGTTCGAGGCGGCCATCGCGGCGGCGAACGGCATGGCGTTCGAGGATGCGCTGCGGACCATCACCATCGACGCGGCCCGCGTGATCGGGCTGGGCGACCGCGTGGGATCGCTGGAGCGCGGCAAGGACGGCGACGTGGCCGTGTTCGACGGCGACCCGTTCGAGTACACCTCGCACGTGTGCGCCGTCGTCATCGAGGGACAGGTGGTCAGCGAGACCTGCCGGTAACTGCGGGTCTCACGCGGAGGCGCGGAGGTCGCGGAGGAAAGGCCAAGGAACTTCGCCCGCGGCCGTGCCCTCTGCGTCCGGATCGTGATCATCGCCCCGCACTGGCTGCGTGCCGGGGCGGGGCGATTCGCGTTCAGGCGCAGGACGCTTCGACCGTCAGCGAAACCGGTTCGGTGGTGATCGTCGCGTCCCCCAACTCCACGGCCGCGGCCGCGGAGAGCAGGTTGGGCTGCAGTGCCGGCCGGGCGAGGAAGTAGCCCTGTCCCGCCTGCACGCCCAGGCTTCGCAGCGTCGCGAACTCGTCGCGGGTTTCGATCCCCTCGGCGATGACGACGCTGGACAGGGCGGTTCCCATCACCACCAACGCCGAGACCGCCGCCCGCACCCCTCGCCGGCTGTCGACGTCCTGCACCAGCGAGCGGTCGATCTTCAGGTACTCGGGCTCCACCTCCGCCACGATCCGCAGGTCCGAGTGGCCGGAGCCCACGTCGTCGATGGCCAGCGCGAAGCCGGCGGCGCGCCAGGCGCGAATGCCCGCGCGCAACCGTCCCCAGTCGCTCACGCCGTGCCCCTCGGTGATCTCCACCACGATGGACGACGGGCGCATCCCCGCGCCGGCCGCCGCGACCTCCATGAAGTCGACGTTTTCGCGGCGGCAGATTTCGTCCACGCACAGGTTCAGGAACAGCTTTCCACGCGATTCGCCACACACGGCCGAGGCGCGGTTGATGGCCACGGCGCAGCACAGGCGCTCCAGCGACGACGTTCGCCCCTGCTTGCGCGCCTCGCCGAACAACCGGTCCGCGAGGGCGAACTCGCCGCCTTCCACGCCGCGGCTCAACGCCTCGCAGCCGAGGACGGCGCCGTCGGCCAGGCCGAAGATCGACTGGAAGCTGGTGCGTACGGCCCGAGTCTCGATCACGTGGTCCAGGGTCATCTCGTCCCTCGCTTGAACATCGGGGATCCCCCGCGGCTGTCCTGGTGCCGACCGCAGGTCGCCGTAGATGCAGAAAGGACGCCCGTGGAGACTGCAACGTCACATCCGCGAATCTGCTACCGGACTACGTAGGAGGCGGGGCGATCTACCCGAAGAAAGCGGAGGGGCACCCGACCGTCGGATGCCCCTCCTCGTCTGCTTCGATCCGGCGATTCACGCACCGGGATCGGTGTCCTCGCGCTTCTTGGACCCCGTCGTAACGTCGACCAGGTGCATCACCTCGCGCGCGCGGCGCAGTGCGGCCTGGGTGGCCTGCCACAGTGCCCCCGCCCGCGTCGCGTCGTTGCCGGCCTCGGCCGGCTTGGGACGCTCAGCCGTTGGGGCGCGCCGCGGCGCGGGGGCGGCGCTCGGTTCCAGCACGGCCGTTCCCAGCGCGGCGCCGACGAACTCGCCGGACATGAGCCACTTGCGAAGCGTGTCATCGTCCACCTCTTCCCAGCGGTCGGGAATGGGGTGAAGGCGCCGGCGCTCGCCGTCGGATTCGAAGCTGAGCCAGCCGCCGGCGTACCGGGCCCGCACCTCGGCCTTGGAGCGCGGCCGCGTGTCCCACACCTGCCAGCGGCTGCCCGCCGCATCCATGAATTCCCTGTGAGCCATTCCAGCAGCCGATCCTGTGGGAGAAATCATTGAAACGCGCGGGCACCCGCCCTGGCGCGGAATCGTTCTCTGTAGCGCAATCGAGGAAACCACCCGGCAGGACGTACGCAACGCCCCGCCGGTCACATCGCGCCTCCGAACGCCGGTACGCGGATGCGGGGTGATGACACGCCGAAGTGCTACGAACCTTGCAGCGTCTCGCCGCGTCCGCGGAGCGCAGTTACCTTCGTGGGCGGAGTCCGCCTGGTTACCTCTTCTTGAAGATGTAAAGATGAGAGCACGAATCCTAGCCCTTGCGCTGGCGATCAGCGCGTTGTTCTCGACGCCCGCGTACGCGTGGGACGAGCTGGGCCACCGGGTGGTGGCGCAGATCGCGTGGGAGAACATGACGCCCGCCGCGCGCGCCCGGGCCATCCAGATCCTGCGCGCCGCGCCGCCGCGGTCCGGCATCGCCGCGCTGCGGCCCACCATGGGCACCGAGGCCGAGCGCGACCGGGAGTGGTTCACCTGGGCCTCCGTGTGGCCGGACCTGATCCGCGACCGCGACCATCCGGGCTTCGTCTACGCGCATTCCGAATGGCACTACGTGAACCTCTTCTGGGAAGTGGGGCCCAACGGCCAGCCGCGCGACCGCCCCGACATCCCCCGGGCGGGGCTGCTGATCGAGCAGGTGCAGCGCATTTCGGGAACGCTGGGGAGCGCGGCCGTGCCGGACTCGTCCAAGGCGGTGGACCTGGCCTGGGCGCTCCACCTGGTGGGCGACGGGCACCAGCCGATGCACAACAACGCGCGCATCACGCCCCAGGACCCCGAGGGCGACCGCGGCGCCAATGCATTCCGGCTGGCGGGGCCGTATCCGTACAGCAACCTGCACGCGTACTGGGATGGATTGGTGGGTCTCGCCCTGCCGTGGCGGTCCACGGACCGGACCGAGGCGGAGTACGTGACGAGCATTACCGAGCGGATCACCGGGCGGCATCCCCTCGGCCCGCTGCGGAGCCGCCTGCTCCCGGGCCAGTTCGAGGCGTGGTCGCGCGAGGGGTTCCAGGTCGCCAAGACCGCGTACCCGTCGTGGCTGGTGCGCGACCAGCGCCCGCCGGCGCGCTATAAGCCGTTCGCCTGGCAGAAGGCCGAGCCGCGCATCGCCATCGCGGGCTATCGCCTGGCTGAGTACCTGAATCGAAGACTGGGCTCCTGATCCACGGTTCCTGAAGCGGGCGCCGCGAAACGGGGGCGATCCGAAAGGATCGCTCCCATTTTTTTCCTTGCCCAACGGCTGTTCACGATGTACGCTTTGGACCGATACTCGCCCATTGCCCCGGAGCCGCCGATGCACGTAATCCCGATCACCCTGCATATCCTCGCCTTGACCGCCACTCCGCTCGAAGCGCAGCGCGACGTACGCCAAATCGTACAGCAGGTCGCGACGGCGGAGGCCGCGTATCGAGCCGCCCACGGCAGGTACACGGCGTCGCTGCGGGAGCTGGGGATCGAGCGGACGCGGAGCGTGGACGTGCGCATCATCGCGGAGGGCGCGCGGGGCTTCTCCGT
>NZ_DATBNB010000114.1 GCF_036554565.1 Longimicrobium sp.
TTTCGCCGCGCCGTCCACGATCGCCCGATCCACGACCTCGCCACCCCCGACCCCCTGCTGACCGCCATCGTGACCGACGATCCCGATCTCACCTGCCCCGTTCCCGTCGTCCGGCTGGACGCGACCGATCCGCTCGCACACGTGGGGCGGGTGGCGGACCTGGTGACGGAGCGCTTCCTGGCGGGTGCGGATGCCCGCTGAGCGCGCGCCCGACTGGCTGAGCGCGGGCGACGCGCTGCAGGCCATCCTGGCCGGCATCCAGCCCCTGGCCGCGGAAGAGCGGCCGCTGATGCAGGCGCTCGGCTCGGTGCTGGCGGAGGACGTCGTATCGCCGGTGGACCTGCCTCCCTGGGACAACAGCGCCATGGACGGGTTCGCGGTGCGCGCGGCGGACGTCCTGGGCGCCTCGCCCGAAGCGCCGATCACCCTCCCCGTCGTGGACGACGTGCCCGCCGGCCACTTCGCGTCGCGCCCCCTGGGCCCGGGCGAGGCCATCCGCATCATGACGGGCGCGCCGGTGCCGGACGGGGCGGATTCGGTGATCCGCTTGGAGCACACGGATGGTGGCATGGAGATCGGGACGGCGGGAGGCCGCGTCACCATCCACCTGGATGCCGACACGGGGCGGAACGTGCGCTCCCGAGGCGAGGACGTGGACGAGGGCGACGTGGTGCTGCGCGCCGGGACCGTGCTGCGTGCGGCGGAGATCGCCTTGGCGTCCGCCGTCGGATGCGCCTCCCTGCGCGTGGTGCGCCGGCCCGTGGTCGCCATCCTGGCCTCGGGCGACGAGTTGGTGCCGGTGGAGGAGTTCGAGCAGGTGCGCGCCGGGCGGCGCATCGTCGACACCAACAGCTACGCGCTCTCCGCCCAGCTGGCCGAGGCGGGGCTGGAGGCACGCGTCCTGGGCATCGCCCGCGACACGCCCGAAAGCCTGATGGAACACCTGAAGCTCGCGGCCGGCTGCGACGCGCTCATCACCACCGCGGGGATCAGCGTGGGCGAGCACGACCACGTGGCGGGCGCGCTGCAGGCGATGGACACGGAGGTGGATTTCTGGCGCGTACGCGTGCGGCCGGGCTCCGCGCTGGCGTTCGGCCGGGTGGGTGCGCTGGGGGGGATTCCGTGGTTCGGACTGCCGGGGAACCCGGTCTCGACCATGGTGACGTTCGCGCTCTTCGTGCGCCCCGCGCTGCTGCGGATGTGCGGGCACTCACGCATCCACTTTCCGTCGATGACGGTGCGCCTGGCCGTGCCCTACTCGGCCCGGGGCGACCTGATGCACCTTCCCCGCGTGCGGCTGGACCGCCAGGCGGACGAGTCGTTCCTGGCCCAACTGACGGGGCCGCAGGGGTCGGGGATCGCCAGCTCCATGTCGGCCGCGGACGGACTGGCCATCGTTCCCGCCGGGGCGGAGTTGCGGCCCGGCGGCGCGGTGCGCGTGGTGGTGCTGAACGGCGCGCCGCTGGTGGAGCAGCCGCCGGTGTAGGGCGGCGGCGCGGGCGTTGCGTAGCCCGGAAGATCCAG
>NZ_DATBNB010000115.1 GCF_036554565.1 Longimicrobium sp.
AGGACGAAAACAGGCTTCGGCGCATCCGGTAGCCACCGATGGAAAAGGCGCGGTGTGTGGCGGATCCCTCAGTCGCTGCGGAGTTCGTCGCCGGGCAGGGTATCGGGAGGTCGCTCCATCGGGATGACAGGCGCGCACCGCGGGTGGTGGTGCGCAGGGCCTCGTGGCGGGCCACGCTCTGACGGAGGTGCGAGTTGCGGCCGGGCTGATGCGCTCGGGATGACGTACCGTGGGGGGGACTGGGGGGGCGGAGCGATGCCGGGGCAGCGGAGGTCCGCAGCCCCGGCGATCCTTTCGATCAGGGACGCGGACGCGTCGGCTGTGCGGGCTGCGCCTGGCCGCCGATCTGGCCGACCACGCCGCCCGGCTGCAGCGCGGTGTTCGCCACCCCGCCGACGGTGTTCACCGTGTTGTCGACCGTGGACAGCAGCTGCGTGAAGAGCTGCGGATTGCGCTCCAGCGTGGCCAGCACGCGGTCCACGATGCGCGTGACGTTGTCCAGGTCGATGTACAGGAACGCCTGGGCCAGCACGCCCATGATCTGCAGTTCCACGCGATCGATGGAAACGTCCGCCCCGGCGGTGAGCGACACCAGGCTGGCGGCATTGGCGTTCAGCGACAGGTGAGCCTGCAGGCCGGCGACGGTGAGGCCCAGGGAGTCGACCGACAGCTCGGGCACCTCCAGCACCACGTCGTAATGCGGCGTGCCCAGCTGGCCCGTCCGGGCGGTGGCGGGCGGAGTGCGCCCGTCGCGCGTCGCGGTGCCCTGGATCTGCGTGGGCGAGCCCAGCGTGCGCGGCGCGCGTACCGTGTCCGTGGTCACCTGCGCGGCGGCGGGTGCCGCGAGCATCACCGCGGCGAGCGAGGCAACCGTGGTCCACTGGCGCATCATCGGCTCATTCTCCTGTCGTGTCCATCGCGCCCGGACGATCCGGGCGGCGTGACGATCTTCATCGTGGCGCCGCGGATGGCCGCTGCGGCGCATCGACCTGCAGGCACGTCGCGGGATCCCGCACCGGCGCGCCAGCCGGCGGCGCCGAGGACGGCTGCTTCAACACGTCCAGCCCGCCCAGCAGGCACTCGGCATCCACCCAGGCGTGCACCTCTACCGCCACGTGCACGTCGCGGTACACGACGCCCGGCTGCACGGGTGCGGGCAGATTCCTGCGCTCGGTGACGCGAACGGTGTCCGGCAGGGCGCAGCCAGTCAGTCGGACGCTCGCGCGCGGGCTGGACTGAAAGGTCAGCTCGCGTGCGGTGACGGAAGCCGAGATCGCCACGTCCGGCGCGCGAGCCGGCTGGGCCGCCGCGCAGTCGCCCGCCGCCGCGCACGCGCCCGCCTGCGCACCCGCCGGAGCGGCGAATACGGCCAGGACAACCGTGACTGCAAGGGTGCGGGCGATCGTCCAGATCATCGAAATGCCGGGCCAGGGTGCGTGCCGCGCCGGCCGTGCCGGAAGTCAAGTTCCGTGCCCGTGGTGGATGGATGGAACGGCTTCGATTTTGCTGGAGCCGAGAGGCAATCCGACGCCGTAAACTGGACGATCCCGGGGGAGAGGGCGCAATGCGCAAGGTGATGGGTTGGGCGGCTCTGCTCGCTGCAACGCTGTCGGTGGCCGACGTGGCCGCGCAGGGCAACCGCAGCGTCGTGCGCTGCCAGGCGGGGCCCGCGGCCGGGCGCCAGGCGACGGGGACCGCGGCGGCGCGCCAGGCGACCGGGCCCACGGGGCGGGCCGCGGAGTACGACGTGGTGCTCGACATCCCCAACCTGTGCGTAGACCGGGTGCGGCTGAACGTGAACAACCTGCAGGCCCGCGTGGCGCTGGATGCCCGCGTCGCCAACCTGGTGCGCGTCAACGCCGGCGCCGACGTGCAGATCGCCGAGGTGAACCTGGGAATCAACGGCGTCCGGGCGCAGGCCCTGCTGCTGGTGGACCTGGACAACGTGGTGCAGGTGGTGGAGCGCGCGCTGGCCTTCATCGACGCCAACCCGCAGATCATCAGCCAGCTCACGGGTACCGTCAACAACACGGTCAACACGGTGGGTGGCGTCGCCAACACCGCGCTGCAGCCGGGCGGGCCCGTCAGCGGCCTGGCGGGAACGGTGGGGCAGACGCTGAACAACATCACGCAGCCCGGCGGCCTGCTCTCGCAGACGGTGAACACGCTGGGCCAGACGGTGACGCGCACCGTGGACGCATCGGGGAACATCGTCGAACAGACGCTGGACACGGCGGGCGGCGTGGCGGGCTCGCGCGTCGTCGGCAGCCTGCTCACGCTTCCGGTGCTGCGCCAGACGGCGGGCCAGGGCGGCCAGGTGGTGCGCCAGGTGCGGGACCAGACCGGCGCGGTGATCGAGTTCACGCTCGACGCCGCGGGGCGCCTGGTCGGCAGCCGCGTGGTGTCACAGGGGCGGGCCGGCACCCGCCAGTAGGTTCAGCCGAACAGCGGCTCGATAGGGCTCCTTTCGCCAGAAGGGAGCCCTCGTCCGTTCCCCGCCCACCGATCCATGCCGCGCATCTCCATCATCATCCCCGCGTTGAACGAGGCGGCCGCCATCCAGGCCACGCTCGCGCCCTTGCAGCCGTTGCGAGCGCGCGGTCACGAGGTAGTGGTGGTGGATGGAGGAAGCTCCGACGGCACGCCTGACATTGCACGGCCGATGGCGGATCGGGTGATCGCCTCCCCGCGAGGCCGCGCTGCACAGCAGAACGCGGGCGCCGCGGCGGCAGCGGGCGACGTGCTTCTCTTCCTTCACGCGGACACGCTTCTTCCACCGGGCGTGGACCGCCTGGTGCTGGATGGAATGAGGACGACGGGACGCGGCTGGGGGCGCTTCGACGTGCGGCTGAGCGGCGCGGCGCGCCCGCTGCGGGTGGTGGAGCGGATGATCAGCCTGCGGTCGCGCCCCACCGGCATCGCGACCGGCGACCAGGCGATCTTCGTCCGCGCGGACTGGTTCCGGCGCGCGGGCGGCTTCCCGCCGATTCCGCTGATGGAAGACGTGGCGATGTCCACGGCGCTGAAGCGGCTCGGCCCGCCGCTGTGCCTCCGCGAGCGAGTCACCACGTCCAGCCGGCGCTGGGAGGAGCGGGGGATCGCGCGGACCATCCTGCTGATGTGGCGCCTGCGGCTGGCCTACGCGCTGGGTGCGGACCCCGCACGGCTCGCCGAGCGATATCGATGACGATGTCGATGGTCGGGCACTCCGTCCACTCGGGCGCGAGAAGCGCAGAGAGGACGCCACCTTAGTCATTGTTACGGGATTCTTGACGGGTTGGCGGAACCCGATTAGGTTGTGCCGAAACATTCCCCAACACGACACAAAAGGTCGTAACACCGCTCCATCCGCAGGACAGCCGTTGTTCCTTCCG
>NZ_DATBNB010000116.1 GCF_036554565.1 Longimicrobium sp.
CGGGAATCTGCGGGGAATCTGCGGGAATCTGCGGGAATCTGCGGGAATCTGCGGGAATCTGCGGGAATCTGCGGGAATCTGCGGGAATCTGCGGGAATCTGCGGGAATGCGCGGGAATCCGCGAGGGCGACTCACCATCCGACGAGGAGCAGGAACATGGGGTTCATCGGCAGCGGGTACGAGTCGTACTGGCCGATGTTTGGAAACCGCTATCGCGTGCTCGCGAAGGCGGAGCCGTGGCCGTTGCCGTCTCTTGCATCGGCGGCCGGTTCGCGGGATCTTTCGGCTCCTTCTGAACCCGCCGAGAGCCGTCGATGCCCGCACGCGCCGAAAGCACCGTAGACCTCCGTTCCGATACCGTTACGCGGCCCACGCCGGCAATGCGCCGCGCCATCGCCGAGGCCGAGGTGGGCGACGCGGTGCTGGGCGACGATCCCACGGTGGCGGAACTGGAGCGGGAGGCGGCGGAGCTGGTGGGCAAGGAGGCCGCGCTGTTCTTTCCCAGCGGCATCATGGCCAACACCGCCGCGCTGCTGGTGCTGGGCCGGCCGGGGACCGAGGCCGTGATCGAGGCGTCGGGGCACATCCTGAACTACGAGGAGGGCGCGGCGGCGGCCTGGGGCGGCATCCAGCTGCATGCCGTGCCCACGCCGGACGGCCTGCTGACCCCGGAGCTGGTGGCGGAGCACATCCGCCCGCCGTCGCCGTACGTGCCGCAGACGTCGCTGCTGTGCCTGGAGAACACCCACAACAGCGCGGGCGGTAAGGTGCTGCCGCTCGACCAGATGGCCGCGATCGTGGCCGTGGCCCGCGAGCGTGGAGTGCGGGTGCACCTGGACGGCGCGCGCCTTTCCAACGCGTCGGTCGCCTCGGGCGTGCCCATGCGCGACTATGCGGCGCACGCGGACACGGTGATGTTCGCGCTTTCCAAGGGCCTGGGTGCGCCGGTGGGCTCCATGCTGGCCGGCAATGCGGAGACGATGGAGCGCGCGTGGCGGGTGCGGCGCCGGCTGGGTGGAGGCATGCGCCAGGCGGGGATCCTGGCGGCGGCGGGGCTGTACGCGCTTCGCAACCACTTTCCCCGGCTGCAAGAGGACCATCGGCGGGCGAAGGAACTGGCCGCCGCCGTGTCGAGCGTGGAAGGCGTAGCCGCCGCCCAGCCGGAAACGAGCATCGTGATGATCGATCTTCGCGAGCCGCGGCTGGATCCGGCTGCGCTGCTGGCGGCGCTGGAACGCCGGGGCGTGCGCATGGTGCAGTTCGGTCCGCGGCGGCTGAGGGCCGTGACGCACCTGGACGTGGACGACGCGGGGATCGAGCAGGCCTCCGGCGCCTTTTCGGAGGCCGTCGGGGAGCTTCTGGGATAGCGAGGACCCCGCGGCAACTTGCCCCGCGAAAACCCTTGTGCATCGTGCCGCGAACGTGTAAACTTTCGCTTTATCTTCGGGAACGCCGTACGGCGTCCGGTGTATCCGTCCGCACAGCCGCCCGGCGGCTTTCTGAACGAGCTTCCAACAGGGAAAACCAATGGCCGTCGACATCGCCGAGGACAAGCGCAAGGCCCTGAACGTGGCCATTGGCCAGATCGAAAAGGCCTATGGCAAGGGCTCCATCATGCGGATGGGGGTCAACGGCCCCCGGGTGGCGATCTCGGCCATCCCCACGGGCGCCATCAACCTCGATGCCGCCATCGGCATCGGCGGCATTCCGCGCGGGCGCATCACCGAGATCTACGGGCCGGAGTCGTCAGGTAAGACCACGCTCTGCCTTCACGTGATCGCCAACTCGCAGAAGGCGGGCGGCGTGGCCGCGTTCATCGACGCCGAGCACGCGCTCGACATCGAGTACGCCCGCAAGCTGGGCGTGGACGTAGACAACCTGCTGGTGTCGCAGCCCGACACGGGCGAGCAGGCGCTGGAGATCGCCGAGGTGCTGGTGCGCTCGAGCGCGGTGGAGGTGGTAGTGATCGACTCGGTGGCGGCGCTGGTGCCCCGCGCCGAAATCGAGGGCGAAATGGGCGACAGCCACGTGGGCCTGCAGGCGCGGCTGATGAGCCAGGCGCTCCGCAAGCTGACGGGCGCCATCAACCGCTCGCAGACCACGGTGATCTTCACCAACCAGATCCGCGAAAAGATCGGCGTGATGTTCGGCAGCCCCGAGACCACGACGGGCGGCCGCGCGCTGAAGTTCTACGCCTCGCTGCGCATCGACATCCGCCGTATCGGGTCCATCAAGGACCGCGAGGTGCTGGTGGGCAACAAGACGCGTGCGAAGATCGTCAAGAACAAGGTGGCGCCGCCCTTCAAGCAGGCGGACTTCGACATCATGTTCAACGTGGGCATCGACCACCATGGCATCGTGGTGGACCTGGGCGTGGAGTCGGACGTCATCAACAAGTCCGGCGCCTGGTTCTCGTACGGCGACGTGCGGCTGGGCCAGGGGCGCGAGAACGCCAAGAGCTTCCTGCAGGAGAACCCGCAGGTGGCCGCCGACATCGAGGCGCGCGTCAAGGAAGTGCTGGGGATGCGCGGGATCGTCGCCGCCACCGACGGCGCCGACAGCGACTGACGGTCCCGGCCCCTCCCCGGGCAAACTCCGCCGGGAGAGGGGAGAACTTCGAGCGAGGTTCGACGGACTGCCTCGCATGCCGCGGGTGGGCCCCTCCCCCGGCCCCTCCCCCGGCAAACTGCGCCGGGAGAGGGGAGGACTTCGGGCGAGGTTCGACGGACTGCCTCGCATGCCGCGGGAGCCCCCTCTCCCCGGCCCTCTCCCCCGCTTCGCAGGGGAGAGGGAGAATTCGATCGCGCGCCGGCAGGCTCGGGCACGCGTAAAGGTGAAGCCCCGAACAGGATGCGCAACGAGCGGCCCTGTGTCGGGGCTTCCGCTTCGTCGCGGCGGATTGATCCGCGTCGGCAGCAACTCGCAACCGGTTCGGCGCCTTGCTCGTACGACGTTGACGTGGGACCTCACGCTCACAAGGTTGTCGCGCGCCCTGGTAGCCGGAGCAGTCGTGAAGCGTGGGCACGGAACCGGCTGTAGAGGGCCGCTCGTAACCGGCGGCGCACCGAATGGGCGCCGCTGGCGTTCCGCATCCCGGGATCCCGTGAGCACGAATACCCATGCCGAACCTTCCGGCAACTATTTCTACGTCCTGGCGCTGACCGCCCTGGGCGTGGTGTACGGCGACATCGGCACCAGCCCCATCTACGCCATCCGCGAAGCGCTCGGCGAGCACTACGGGCTTTCCCCCACGCGCGACAACGTGCTGGGCGTGATGTCGCTGGTCTTCTGGGCGCTGATCATCGTCATCTCCATCAAGTACCTGCTCTTCGTCATGCGGGCCGACAACCGCGGCGAAGGCGGCATGATCGCCCTTACCGCGCTGGTGGCGCCGCAGCGCAGGATGCGCCCGGGAAGCCGGCGCTGGGTGCTGGTGCTGGTGGGGCTGTTCGGCGCGTCGCTGCTGTACGGCGACAGCATGATCACGCCGGCGGTCTCCGTGCTCTCCGCGGTGGAGGGGCTGGAGGTGGCCACGCCCCTGTTCTCGCCGTACGTGCTGCCCATTACCATCACCATCCTGGTGGGCATCTTCGCGGTGCAGTCGCGGGGAACGGCCGGCATCGGGCGCGTGTTCGGGCCCGTGACGCTGGTGTGGTTCCTTACGCTGGGCGCGCTGGGGCTCAACCAGCTGGTACGGCGGCCCGAGGTGCTGTGGGCCATCAATCCGGTGCACGGCATCGAGTTCTTTGCCCGCAACGGCTGGTCGGGCTTCTTCGTGCTGGGCTCGGTGTTCCTGGTGGTCACCGGCGGCGAGGCGCTGTACGCCGACATGGGGCACTTCGGAAAGAAGCCCATCCGCGCCACCTGGTTCACCATCGTGCTTCCCTGCCTGATCCTGAACTACTTCGGGCAGGGCGCTCTGATCCTGGGCGACCCGGCCGCCATCGAGCACCCGTTCTTCCTGATGGCGCCCAAGTGGGCGCTGTATCCGCTGGTTGGCTTGACCACGGCGGCCACGGTGATCGCCTCGCAGGCCGTGATCTCCGGGGCGTTCTCGCTTACGCGGCAGGCCGTGCAGCTGGGCTACCTTCCCCGGCTTCACATCGAGCACACGTCGGAGCGGCAGATCGGGCAGATCTACATTCCGTCCATCAACTGGCTGCTGATGTTCGCCTGCATCGGCCTGGTGCTGGGCTTCCGCACGAGCGGCAACCTGGCGGCGGCGTACGGGGTGGCGGTGACCACCGACATGGTCTTCACCACCGTCCTGTTCGCTTTCGTGGCCAGCCAGCGCTTCGGGTGGGCGCCGTGGAAGGTGGGGCTGCTGTGTGCCGGGTTCCTGGTCGTGGACCTGGGCTTCTGGGGAGCCAACATCGTGAAGATCCCGCACGGTGGCTGGTTCCCGCTGGTGATCGCCGCGGCGTTCTTCGTCTGCATGACCACGTGGAAAACGGGGCGGCAGATCCTGGCCGACCGCCTGCAGAGCCGCACGCTGCCGCTGGCCATGTTCATGGACGACCTGGAAAAGAACGCGTTCACCCGCGTTCCCGGCACGGCCGTGTACATGTACGGCAACTCGCAGGGCACCCCGCCCGCGCTGCTTCACAACCTGATGCACAACAAGGTGCTTCACGCGCGCGTGGTGCTGCTCACGGTGGAAACGGAGGAGGTGCCCTTCGTGGACGCCAGCGAGCGCACGACCGTGGAGCCGCTGAGCCACGGCCTGTACCGGGTGATCCTGCGCTACGGCTTTACCGAGAACCCCGACATCCCCACGGCGCTGGCGGCGATCCAGAACCCCGACCTGCCGCTGAGGACCATGGAAACCAGCTACTTCCTGGGCCGCGAAACGCTCATCGCGTCCAAGAAGCGGGGGATGGCCATCTGGCGCGAGCGCCTGTTCTCGGTGATGTCGCGCAATGCCCGCAGCGCTACCTCGTTCTTCGGCCTGCCGCCGAACCGCGTGGTGGAGCTGGGCGCGCAGATCGAG
>NZ_DATBNB010000117.1 GCF_036554565.1 Longimicrobium sp.
CCGCTGTTTGCTTTGTACGATAAAGTGAGCGGCGGAACGAGATCAGCCGGGTGTCTCACGAAGAAACCCGTCGAACCCGGTGCAAAGGTTGGCCGAGCGGCGCTCAGCAGATAAATTGGACGAGGTCGGCGCGTGAGATGCCGGGCCGGCCATCCTGACCGAATCAGAACGAGGAGCCGCAAGTGGCGCTTCTGGATAGAATAAAGAGCCCCGACGACGTTCGCGCGCTCCCCGAGAGTGAGCTTCCCGCGCTGTGCGGCGAGGTGCGCGACCGCATCATCGACGTGGTCTCGCGCCACAAGGGCGCCCACTTCGGCAGCAACCTGGGCACGGTGGAGCTCACCGTCGCCCTGCACCGCGTGTTCGACACGCCGCGCGACCAGCTGATCTGGGACGTGGGCCACCAGGCCTATCCCCACAAGATCCTCACCGGGCGCAACGACCGGATGGAATCCATCCGCAAGCGCCACGGCCTGTCGGGCTTCCTGCGCCGCGACGAGAGCGAGTACGACGTGTTCGGCGCCGGGCACGCGGGCACCTCCATCTCCGCCGCCGTGGGCGTCGCCGCCGCGCGCGACATCAAGGGCGAAGACTACGAGGCCATCGCCGTCATCGGCGACGGCAGCATGACGTGCGGGCTGCCGTACGAGGCGCTCAACAACGCCGGCCACACCGACCGCGACCTCATCGTCGTCCTCAACGACAACGAGATGTCCATCTCCCCCAACGTGGGGGCGCTGCACAAGTACCTGGGCATCCACAAGCGCGTCACCGACGTGCGCACCTCGCCGCTGTACAACCGCATCCGCGACGAGGTGAAGCGCATCGTGCACGCGGCGCCCCGGCTGGGCACCGTGGGCGAGATGGTGGAGCACTTCGCCGTCCGCGCCGACGACGCGCTGAAGGGGATGTTCGTTCCAGGCATGCTCTTCGAGGAGCTCGGCTTCCGCTACGTGGGCCCCGTGGACGGGCACGACATCAACGCCCTGGTCCGCACCTTCGAGCAGGTGAAGAAGATGAAGGGCCCGCGCCTGGTCCACGTGCTGACCACCAAGGGCAAGGGCTTCGCCCCCGCCGAGGCCGACCAGGTGAAGTGGCACGCCGCCGCCCTGTTCGACAAGGAAACCGGCGCGCCGCTCAAGAAGTCCGCCGCGGGCGGAATGCCGCGCTTTCAGCAGGTGTTCGGCGAGGCGCTGACCGAGCTGGCCCGGGAGGACCATGACGTGGTGGCCATTACCGCCGCCATGGCGACGGGGACAGGAACGGACATCTTCGAGAAGGAGCACCCGGACCGCTTCTTCGACGTCGGCATCGCCGAGGGCCATGGGGTGACCTTCGCGGCCGGGCTGGCGACCCAGGGGATCAAGCCGGTCGTCGCCATCTACTCGACCTTCCTGCAGCGCGCGTTCGATTCCATCGTCCACGACGTGGCGCTCCAGGACCTGCCCGTCACCTTCGTGATGGACCGCGCCGGCATCGCGGGGGATGACGGCGCCACGCACCACGGCGGCATCGACATCGGCTACATGCTGTCGGTCCCGGGGATGACCGTCACCGCGCCCCGCGACGCCGACGAACTGATCGGGCTGATGAAGACGGCGTTGTCGTGGGACCGCGGCCCGTTCTCCATCCGCATCCCCCGCGAGCTGGTGCCCGCGCTGCCCAAGCCGGTGGCGGAGATTCCCGCCATCCCGCACGGCACCTGGGAGACGATGCGGCAGGGGCGCGACCTGGCGATCCTGGCCACAGGGACGATGGTGCTCCCCGCCGTCGGCGCGGCCGAGGTGCTACAGCGCGAGGGGATTTCGGCCACGGTGGTGGATTGCCGCTTCATCAAGCCGCTGGACGAGGCAGCGCTGGAGCGCCTGTTCCCGCAGCACAAGGCCGTGCTGACGGTGGAGGAGGGGACGGTGGTAAACGGCTTCGGCGCGTACGTGCGCAAGGCCATCGACGACCGCTGGCCGGACGTGCATGGCGCCTCGATGGGGCTCCCCGACGAGTTCGTGGAGCACGGCGAGCGCGCCGAGCTGCTCGCGGAGCTGGGGCTGACGCCGGAGGGGATCGTCGCGCGCGCCCGGGTGCTGCTGGGCCGGCCCCTGCGCTCCCTGGCCGAGACGGCGTGAGCGCCCCGCCCGTAACGCGCCGCGTCGGCGTCGTCGGCCATTCGGACTACGCGCTGCTGAAGGAAACCCTCGCCCGCCTGGCAAGTTTTGCCGGGCGGGAGGGGGTTTCGCTCTTCTACGAGCCGCCGCTGCGCGAGCACGTGGGCGACGGCCAGGAGCTGACGGCCGACGCCTGCCACGGACTGGACCTGCTGCTGACGCTGGGCGGAGACGGCACGCTGCTGCGCGGGGCGCGGATGGTGGCGCGCGAGGGCATCCCCGTCCTGGGCGTGAACCTGGGGCACCTCGGATTTTTGACATCGGCGCCGCGCGACGAGATGGAGGCGGGGCTGTCGCGCTGGCTGGCGGGGGAGTTTTCCATCGACGAACGGCTTGCGCTGCTGGTGCACACCGAAACTGCGGACGGCGAGCGGGGCAGGGACCACCTGGCGCTGAACGACGCCGTGCTGCACAAGGGCGGCGCCGCGCGGGTGATCCGCCTGAGCATGACGGCGACGCGCGACGTGGTCGGCAGCTACAGCGCGGACGGGATCATCCTCGCCACGCCGACCGGATCGACCGCGTACTCGCTTTCCGCCGGCGGCCCCATCGTCTCGCCGACGGTGGACTGCATCATCGCCACGCCCATCTGCCCGCACACCCTCGGCGTCCGCCCGCTGATCCTGCCCGCGGACGAAACGGTGACGGTGGAGGTGCTGTCGCCCACGCAGGAGCTGCTGCTGACGATCGACGGCCAGGAAAGCGAAACGCTGGTCCCCGGCCAGCGCGTGGTCGTCCGGCGCGCGCCCACGCCCGTGCGCCTGGTCCGCTTCCCCGGCCAGACCTTCTTCTCCACGCTCCGCCGCAAGCTCAAGTGGGGAGATCTGGCGGAGCGGGAGTAGGCGATGGGGCCTTCAGAGTTGATTCCAGTACCCAAATGTTTGGTTGTTCGATGCGGGTGTAACTTTTATCGTGGTAGCTAGTAGGCTGATCGCGCTCGACAAAGTATTCGTCTGGCGTAAAGGATTGAGTACGTGCTCGCTCGTCTCCTGCCCCTCGTCGATAAGCGGAGGATATCATGAGCGCTGTCGCATCATATGTAGATGAAATGCTCAAAGTGAGCGAGTGGACGTCGAACTTTCGCGTTCTAAACGCATTGCTCGCCACTCCCGCTTCCAGGACAATGCACATCGTGCAGCGCACCTGGGACCCGCCTGTCCCCCCGTTCCGCTTTGCCGCGTCTGGAATCAGCCTCTACTTCGTTTGCTCGTCGCTCTCTGGACTTGGGGATCAGTCTTTTGCTGCCGCGATCGCTCAACCTGTTTTATTCACGATCTTCTCGCTGCTGTTCCTCGCGATCACATACAAAATCTTTCGAGACGTAAGTAAAGCACCGCGGACTTACGAGGAATTCCTCGTGCTGGCAGCGATCGTCAACGGCGTTTATGGTTATCTTACCGCAGGAGTAGCGCTCCTCTCCTTCCTGAATGTTGAGTGGGGCGTGATCGGATTGGCAGCAATGAGCGTTTACATGTGCGCGTATACCCTGAGAGCTTATAAGGAATTTTGGGGTATGTCGTACAAGAACATCATCGTGTACTCTCTGCTCGCCAGTGTCGGTATCTTTATCGCTCTCGGCGTTGTTCTGGCAATTTTCATGGTGTTGATCGCCAACACCGGTTAGCCGCTGCTGGGGCATGATCGTGGCCGGCTCGAACAACGGCGATAAACCCCGGTAGCCGACCAGCGCGGTGATCCAGTACATTAGGCGGCTCACCTCAGGTTGGTGAGTGCAGTCATGCGCGAACGGAGTGATCGCTACTGCATGCGTCTCTGAGCGACTTCGTCCGGATTCGCGGTGGCAGACGGTGCGTCGCGTGCCACTCTTTGCCCATCGCTCCAAATGCGTTTCGTCTCAGCGCTACTCGTGCTTTCTCTTTCGGCGTGCGCCTCACTTCAGCAGACATCCTCCGCTGACGATTCTCCGCCGGGCACCGCCGAGTTGATTGGCGAGGGGACGCTCTCTACCGCGGCGAACGAGTACAACCCCAGCCTGAGTCCCGACGGGCGCACGCTCGTGTTCGCCCGCTCGGAGCCGGAGTTCCGCAACGCGCGCATCCTCGTTTCGCACCTGCGGGACGGGCGCTGGAGCCCCGCCCAGCCGATCGCGTTCACCGACGAGCGCTACAGCGACACCGATCCCACGTTCTCCCCGGACGGCAACACGCTCTACTTCATCTCCAACCGCCCCGCGCTGGACCGGGACTCGGCGCGCACTGACCTGGACATCTGGCGCGTGCCGCGGGTGCAGGAGGGATGGGGAACACCCGAGCACCTGGGCGCCGCGGTGAACAGCCGTGCCCAGGAACTGGGGCCCACGTGGCACGATGGTTCGCTCTACTTCGCGTCGTCGCGCGGAGGGCGTGCGCGGATGCTCGACATCTACCGTTCGCGTGAGGGCGCAACCGGTTTCGGGGCGGCGGAGGCGCTGGACGAGGTCAACACTGAGGCGAGCGACAGCGACCCGGAGTTCTCGCGCGACGGCCGAACCCTGCTGTTCTGGAGTGATCGCGCAGGGGCCGCGGCCAGGCAGACGTGTACGCGAGCCGACGCACGGCTGAGGGCTGGTCAGCCCCCCGGCTGCTGGCGGGCGAGATCAACTCGCCGGGGTTCGACTTCACGCCTTCGTTCTCCCCCGACCGGCGGTGGATCTACTTCGCGAGCATGAGGCAGGACACCACGGGGAACCCGGTCGTGCACAACGGCCAATCCAATCT
>NZ_DATBNB010000118.1 GCF_036554565.1 Longimicrobium sp.
CGGGCGACCTCGCGGCGCGGCTGGGGGGCGAGGAGATGGCGGTGCTGCTGCGCGACGTGGATCTGCCCCGCGCGCGCGAGTTCGCGGAACGCCTTCGCGCGGCGGTGGAGCAGATGACGGTGCCCATCCCGGGCGGCGCGCTGAGCGTTACGGCCAGCGTGGGCGTGGCCGCGGCCACGCCCGGGCACGACAAGACGGCGCTGGTGCACGCGGCCGACAAGGCGCTCTACCTGGCCAAGGCGCAGGGCCGCAACCGCGTGATCGCGGCGTGAACCGCCGAGGCGCGGAGGACGAGGAGACGAGCGGGCCGAACCTCCGCCGTTCTCCGCGACCTCCGCGCCTCCGCGTGAGACCCGATCTCTACGGCGTCAGTCGACCAGGCGCAGGATGTCTTCGAACAATTCCCGCTGAACCCTCTCGATCATCTCGTCCGTCAGCGAGCGCCACAGCTGGCGCCGCTGGTCGCGCCGGCCCTCGTTGCCGAACAGGGCCTGGTCGTCGCGCGAAAGCATCAGCTGGCGCCAGTTGCCCTGGAACACGGGCTCGCGGAAGCGGGCCTGGCCTTCCACCTGGAACACGTCGTCGCCCACCGAGCGGCGTTCGCGCACGTCCACGATGTCGTAGCGCACCCTCGCCCACAGCTCGCGCCGGCCGGAGCGCACCGTGTATGCCGTGTCTTCGCCGGTGCGCAGGCGGGCCGTGCGGCGCTCGCTGCGCACGTCGCGCTCCTCCGTGCGCGCGCTGTCCACGCTCATCCGCACCACCAGGTCCGCACCGAGTGCCCGGCCCAGGCTCGCCGCCGCCATGACGCCGCCGCGCGGCCGGCGCACGCCGTCGTCGCGCCGCAGCTCCCGCCGCACCTCGCGCGGGTCGATCACCTCGATGAACGTGGGCGGCTCGTCCCACGCATCCGCCTCCAGCTCGTCTTCCACCTCGCGCAGCCAGTCCACCGGAAGCGCATCCTCCACGCCCGTCTCCGACGTCACGGGGAGCACCGCCACGCGCACGGTGCCCTCCTCCAGCGCCCGGGCCTGCAGCTCCAGCAGCTCTTCCGCACCGGGGAAGTCGCGACCGAGGGAGGCGATGGCCCGGCCCGCCACGTCGTACGCCGCGCGGAAGCGGCCCTGCTCCGCCTCGTGCTCGCTCCAGGCTACGTACGTCGCCACCCGCGCCTCGTTCAACCGCCCGCGCTGCGCCGCCGAAGGCTGCCAGCGGTCCGCCGCGCGATCAAGCCGCCCCAGCGCGTCGCCAAAGCGGCGGGACGCGGCCAGCTGCGCGCCGCGGTTCACCGCCGCCTCGATCGCTGCGTCCAGCACATCGCGGCGGTTGGATGCGTAATCGGCCGGTACTGCCAGCTGCACGCCGACACCCGCGGCGTCGCGCCGCAGCCCATCCAGCCGCAGCAGCACGTCGGCCGCCTCCTCTACCTCGCCGGCGGACGCCGCGGCATAGGATTCCGCCAGGTACTGTTCGATGGCCAGCGCGCCGGTCTCGTTCGCGCGCGCGCGGGCCTGCGCAAGCGACGGATCGCGCCGCAGCGCGTCGATGTAGCGCCGCGCGGCCTCGGCAGACTGGCCGCGCTCCTCCAGCTTTGCGCCCTGCTCCAGCCGCTTGGAAGCCGTCATGCACCCCGCGGCGAGCGCCAGGGGAAATAGCGCCGCCACCAGGGCCGCGCGCCGATATGGGAATGGAATCTTCATGGTCGGGAAGGTGGGATCGTCGTGGGATCAGAACCGCGCCATCAACCTATTCACCCCTGGACCCCCCGGCGAGTTCCCAAAAAGAGGACACTTTCGGGCGAAGGTTCCGCCCGGCCCGCTGAGCGCCGCTCATCAAGTGGACAGGCTTTACAGACCTGCCCCGCCACCACTATCGTACGGGAGCGAGTGAACGACGCCCACTCCGAACGAAACCGCCCATGGAAGCATCCGATGACCGCCGCTGGGAGCTGGCGAACGCGCTGACGCACGGCGTGGGCGCGGTGGCGAGCCTTGCCGGCGGCGCGGTGCTGGTCGCGGGCGCCGCGGCGTACGGCGACGCATGGAGGGTGGCGAGCAGCGCCGTGTTCGCGACCACGTTGGTGCTGCTGTACACCGCGTCCACGCTGTACCATGCCGCCCGCTCGCCCAGGGTGCGGGCACGGCTGCAGGTGTTCGACCACTGCGCCATCTACCTGCTGATCGCGGGCACCTACACGCCGTTCACGCTGCTGGGGCTGCGCGGCGGATGGGGATGGAGCCTGTTCGGCGTGGCGTGGGGGCTGGCCGTGGCGGGCGTGGTGTTCAAGCTGTTCTTCACCGGCCGGTTCCCACGCGTGTCCACCGCCATCTATCTCGGGATGGGATGGATGGTGGTGGTCGCCGCCGCGCCGATGCTGGAGGCGCTGTCACCGACGACCATCGGATGGCTGGTGGCGGGAGGGCTGGCGTACACCGGCGGCACGGTGTTCTACCACAACCGCCGCCCGTACGCCCATGCCGTCTGGCACCTGTTCGTGCTGGCCGGCAGCGTGTGCCACTACGTCGCGGTGGCGACACACGTGCTTCCCGGCACCAGTTGAACGCAGCGCGCCACCCCAGCCGGGCCCCGATCCGCCCGCGAGGAACCTCCTCGCGGGCGGATCTCTTTTCCGCATGTAAAACCCGCCACAGGTGGTACTTCTCGCATCCAACCTTTCACTCTTGACGGAGTATCGCAATTGAGTATAATCCAGGGAGGAGCACCAAAGCCGGTTGATTGGATCGGACGTGCGCATCAGGAACTACGGGATTTTCCCCGTGCGGCGCGTAATCAGGCCGGCGTTGAACTGCGTGCGGTGCAAAACGGTTTGACGCCAGCGGACTGGAAGCCACTGGAGGATGTCGGCCCCGGTGCCGCGGAGATCCGAGTGCGGAGCTTTCAAGGCGGTACCGTCCAGCATCGGGTGATCTACGTCGCGAAATTTCCCGAGGCAGTGTACGTGCTGCACGCGTTCGAGAAGAAGACGCAGACTACGCCGCAGCATCATCTGCAGATTGCGGCCAAGCGGTACCGGCAGATGGTTCGCCTGAGGGCTATGCGAAAGGAGAATGCATGATCGAGCACACCACCCCAGCGGACGGGAACGTGTTCGCGGACCTCGGCTTTCCGCCCGAAGAAGCGGAAAACATGCTGATTCGATGCGACCTGATGCTCGACATCGAGCAGATCATCGCGGTACGGGGGTTGAAGCAGAAAGAGGCGGCCAAGCTTTTCGGCGTATCCCAGCCGCGGATCAGCGACTTGAAGCGCCGCACGCTGGACGCGTTCACCATCGACTCGCTGGTGAACATGCTGGCGACCGCAGGCTTCCGCGTGGACGTGAGCGTCCGTCCGATCCACGCGAACGAGCGCCCGGAGGCCCAGGCCGTGGAAATGCCCGTCGAAGAAGAGGCGGAGCGCTTATCCGCCTGACGATTTTCCCACCTCCACTCCCGGACCATGATGCGACGCTCCACTCCCCTGATTCTCGCGGTGGTCCTGCCGCTCACCGCGGGGTGCATCCCGTACTCCGCCGGCACCACGGCCGTGCCCACGCCCGTCGGGACGATGGAGCCGAGCATGTCGGCATACTTCATCCCCGCGGGTGTCGACTACGAGGACGCGGATTCATCAGACTCGCCGCTGTTCGGCGTGGACCTGGAGGCGCGCATCGGGATCGACGACCGATCCGACCTGGGGATCCGGGTCCCCGGGTTCGTAGGCGTGGTCGTGGACTACAAGCGCCGGCTCGACGCGGGGCCTCATGACGGGGCGGCGGTTGCGGCGACGTTCGGCGGCGGCGTCGTGAACCTGGGCGACCACGCCCTGGTGCAGGCCGGCCTGCTCGCGTCGGGACGGCAAAACAGCGCCGCCACGGCGTACGGGGGGGTCAAGGCGATGCAGGTGATCCCGCTGACCTCCGGGGCCGTTTCCGACCAGCCCACCATCGGCGCATTCGCCGGTGTGCGCCTGGGCTCTCAGCGGCTGGGGATCAGCCCGGAGATCGGGGTGTTCTACGACCCCTCCGCCCTGGATCTGCGCCAGTCCAACTGGATCGTAGTTCCCTCATTCACCTTCCACGGCCAGCAACTGCTGGACCTCTTCTTCGGCGGCAGCCGTCGCGGGGCTGATCCGTTTCCGCCGCGTCCCGCGCCGGTTCCGCGCCCGCCGGGAGGCCGCTGGCCGTAGGGGCGGTCCAAACGGAAAAAGAGGCTCCTGCCCGGCGGGTACTTCATCCGTGCCTCTTCCCGACGATTTCCTTGCCTGCGGGTAAGGCGGCGAGCATCTATTGTGGGCAGTTCGATCATCCCCCCACAATGGAGCGGCAAAACAATGAGTGATGACCACACGCAGGCATCGGGCGGCGGCTGGACACGGCGCAGGTTCCTGGAAGCGATGGCCCTCAGCGGGGGCGCGGCGGCGCTCTACGCGCGCGCCGACGCGGAGGCCGCCGTACCGCCGCTGGAGCCCTCGCCCGATGCGGCGCGGGGGCGCACCGCGCTGGTGCTGGGGGCAGGCGTGGGCGGAATGGCGGCTGCGCTGCACCTGCTCGAGATGGGGTTCGACGTCCGCGTGCTGGAGGCGCAGCAGCGTACCGGCGGGCGCAGCCTGACGCTGCGTTCGGGCGGCGAGGTGGTGGAGGTGCGAAACGGCGTGCGCGAGGTGCAGAAGTTTCGGATGGACGCGGGGCTGTACTTCAACGCCGGGCCCGGGCGCATTCCGTACCACCACACGGCGCTCATCCGCTGGTGCCGCGAGTTGCGGGTAGAGCTGGAGCCGTACGTGATGATGACGCGCGCCAACCTGTACCAGACGCCGCGGGCGTTCGGGGAGCAGCCGGTGCCCAACCGCCGCATCGCCAACGACACGCGCGGCTGGATCGCCGAACTGCTGGCCAAGGCGGCCAACGATCCCATTCTGGCCGAGGATCTGCGCGGGGTAGACCCGGCCGGGCTGCAGTCGCTGCTCAAGGTGTTCGGTGACCTGAACAAGCAGCGGGAGTACGCCGGGTCCACCCGCTCCGGCTACGTGATCCCGCCCGGGGTGACCTCGCCGGGCGACCCCGAGCCGCCGCTGCCCCTGGCGGAACTGGTCAAATCGCGGTTCTGGGACCACAAGTTCTACCAGTCGGAGGAATGGGACTGGCAGCCCACCCTGTTTCAGCCTCGCGGCGGGATGGACCGGATCGAGCGCGCCATGGCTGCACGGCTGGGACGGCGGGTGCAACTGGGGCGCGAGGTGGTGCGGGTGGAGACGGTGGCGGGCTCGCCGTCGCGCGTGCGCGTGGTCCATCGCAACGCCGCCACGCAGGCGAGCCAGCAGGAGCTGACGGCGGACGTCTGCATCAGCACCATCCCGCTCCCGATCCTGGCGCGCACGCCCAACAACTTCAGCGCGGACTTCCGCGCCGCCATCGCGGCCGTTCGCTTCGCGCCCACCTGCAAGGTGGGGTGGCAGTCCAACGGGCGGTTCTGGGAGGACGACGACCAGATCTACGGCGGCATCAGCTACATCGACCACCCCATCACCCAGATGTGGTACCCCTCCAGCGGCTTCTTCGAAGGCCGGGGCGTGCTGACCGGCACGTACAACTACGAGCGGGACGCCATCGACTTCGGGCGCATGGCCCCCGCGCAGCGGCTGGAGAAGGCGGCCGAGGGCGCGCTGCGGCTGCACCCGCAGTTCGATCGCCACGTTCCGCGCGAAAAGGGGATCAGCATCGCCTGGCAGAACGTGCCCTTCCAGGAGGGCGGCTGGGCGGAGTGGACGGAGGAGATGGTAGAGCCGTACTCGCGCCTGCTGCATCCGGAGGGGAACTTCTGGGTGGCGGGAGACCAGGTCTCGTACCTCCCCGGCTGGCAGGAGGGCGCGGTGCTCTCCGCCCGCTACGTGGTGCAGAACCTCGTTCAGGCGCCGCGCCTGCTCGGGGAGGCCGTCACGCCGCGTCGCGCGCCGAACACGGCCCGCGTGGTCCGCGGCGAGCACCAGCAGTAGCGCTATTCCCGGCCCGGCGGATCTGGTATGGGGTCGGCCGGCCGCTGCCGCGAAAACGACCCCGCCGGCACGCTGCCGGCGGGGTCGTTCCGCTCGATGAGGACGGACGGGCCGGTCAGGCCGTGGCGGCCGCGGCCATCAGCTCGTCGGCGTTCTCGTCGTTCGGGGCCAGCGTGTCCATGAAGCTGCTGACGGAGAACACCGCGTTCCCCGGCCCCGGCGGGCCGTAGCCCGGGGGCGGCTGCAGGCCGTGCTTTTCCAGCGCCTCGCGGTACGTCTCCAGCAGCCGGATGTGGTACTCCAGCGGCGCGCCCTCGGGATTGTCCTGCCCCAGCGGCGTGGAAGGCTCCGGGCACCAGGTGGTGAACCGCGGCGTCACCCCGCGCGACATGAAGTGGTCCAGCCCCTCGCGGGTGCTGGCGATGGCCTCGTTCACCGTCTGGAAGCCGAACGGGCGCGCCATCTCCACCCCGGCCACGAAATTGGGGATCACGTAGCGCGCCCCGAACACCTCGGCCGCGTCGAAGATGCGCCGGTGCCACTCTTCACGCCCCACGTAGCGCTCCTTGCCGGGGCAGATGATCTCGAACAGGCGCTTGTCCCACACCTCGAAGTTGGGGTGGTAGATCTTGATGCCGTAGTCCTTGAAGCGCTGTACGTCTTCACGCGGCAGCGCCTGCGCCACCACCTTGCCGATCCAGCGCCCGGGAAAGCGGTCCTCGATGGCTTCGGCGTAGCGGCCGTAGAAATCGGCCTCGGCGTAGCCGTCCACCTTGCTCGTTACGCTGCCGCCCGTGAGCGTGTACGCGTGCGAGGTGTGGCCGGTGTCGTACTGGTCGATGATGGCCAGCGCCTCCAGCACCTCGTCGATGGGCTTGATGCCGGTGTACGGGCGCCCCGCCTGCTTGTGCTGCCGCCAGTTGTGGTTGATGTCGCAGTACTGGCACTCTTCCTTGGCGCCGAAGTACTGGCACATGCGGAAGACGGTCAGGTACACCAGATAGCCCCACTGGATGGTGGGGGCGATCTCCATCACCGTCTTGCCGTTGCTCAGCGTGTGCCGGTAGTACTCCGGCATGGGCGGCAGCGCCACGTCGGCGATGGGCGCGCCGTCCATCGACAGGTTCAGCGTGCCGCCAGCCCCGCGCGAAACGCGGTAGGGCGAGTCGGGGTTCACGCGGACGGAAACGATGGTGCGGCGCAGCCCGTACGGCCCGCCGGTGAGCGAAACCTCCTCGGGCGGGCGGCGCCGGGCGGCGTTGCCCAGTTGCGCGAGCGGCTTCTGGTCGAACGAAAAGATGAAATAGCTCTTGGGCTTGACTTCGCCCTCGAGGTTGTCGGTCAGCGCCGAATCGTCGAACGCCATCCCCGTGCGCAGCAGGTCCTCTTTCAGGACCGCCTCGCGCGGAACGTGGGGAAAGCGGGCCATCAGGCCCTCGACGAGCGCCGTGCGGGTTTCCATGGTCTTGGACGCGTCCTTCCCGAATGCGCGAAGGTGAAAGCAGCGCACGAATTTAACACGATCCGGGCCCCTCCGGAAACCCGGGGTGCGCCCCTCGCCTGCCGAAGCGCGATTGTCATCCCGACGGAGCGCCCACCCGGGACCGTGGAGCCTGCACGGCAGACCGCAGCGACGGAGGGATCCGCCACACACCACGCGAATCTCACGATCGCCGACGCGTCCTCGAATCCAATCCGCTCGTCGACGCGTCTCCCTACGTCAGCACCCGCACCAGCCGCTCCGGGTCCGCGTACGTGTCCAGCCCCAGCCGCAGCTCGTACGCGGGGAGCGACGCGGCCTCCTGCAGAAGCCGCAGCACCCGGGGCGCCGCGCCGCGGTCCGCCAGCAGCCAGGGCGACTGCCTCAGCAGCCGCGCCAGCGCGTCGGCGGCGGGCAGGGGTTCACGGGCCGTCGGCCGGTCGGCCTCCACGCGCGGAAACAGCAGGCCCGCCAGCGGCGCCGTGCGCGTCCACCGCCCCGGCCAGCGCTCGCGCGGGTCGGTGGTCCCACGGCGGTGCAGGGGGGCGCCGCCCTCCCAGCCTTCGTCCAGGTGAAAGGGACGGGGCCAGCCCTCCACCCTCAACTCCCCATCCGCCGCGCGGTACAGCACCACCTGGTCGTCCGACACGTAGCGCCACCCCGCCTGCAGCAGGTTGGCGCTGGTGGTGGTCTTTCCCGCGTGCGAATCGCCCACCAGCAGCCACGCGCGCCCATCCGCCCCCACGACCGCCGCCGCGTGGGCCAGCGCGCGGTCCATCCGCCCCAGCAGCAGCGCGGAGGCCAGCGTGGCCGCCGAGAACAGGTTCCAGGCGACGGGGTCGGAGAGCGCCGGGTCGGCCAGCGGAGGCACCCGCAGCTCGGCGGCCCCCGATGCCAGGTCCACCATCCCGTAGAATCCCAGCGTCCCGTCCAGCACGGCGCGGTCGCCCTCCAGCCACGCGGCTACGTCGCCCATCCGCAGGGTAGGCGCGGCGGACGACGGCGCGCCAACCGCGGACCCGCCGGACGCGAGAACGCGGACCACGGCACCGGCCGGATCCGCGGGAGTGTCTTCGGGAAGCAGGGGAATCCACAGCGAGGCGGCGCGCAGGAGCTCCGGGACGACCTCCATCCGAAGCGCGCCGTCGTGCAGCAGCGAGCGGGCGATCACGCCGGGCGCGTCAGCCCTTGATGGAAAAGGCCCGCATGGCGTCGGGCGCGGGGGGCTCGGCGGCGGGGTCGGGCACCACCCAGGCGTGGGCCAGGATCTGGCCGGAGCCCTCGCTCCTCACGCCGATGCGCACCACCGCCGGAACGCCGTACCGCCGCAGCACCAGGCACTCCGCCACGCTGCGGTACAGGCAGGTGCGCTTCCACGGCAGGCCGGGAACGCGTGCCAGCACAGTCACGGTCGCCAGCGCCGCACGCACCGCGCCTCTCGGGGGGCGTGCGCCCGGCCGCGCGGCCGCGGGTTCGCGCAGCAGCTCCGTCCACCGGCGGCCGTGCAGCCACAGGGGAACGCGCAGCCCCGCCCACACCCCGCTGAACGCGGCATCGGCCAGCTGCATCACCCCTGCCCGTCGTCGGCGGGAGATACCAGGCGGCGCTCCGCCAGCTCGGCCAGCAGGCCGTCGACGGCCGCGGCCGCGTCGGCGCGCTCCACTTCGAACTGGGCGCACAGGTCGTCCACCAGGGCGTCACGGCCCAGTCCGCGCTCCAGGCCCTTGAAGACGGCCGCCGCCGTGGCGTTCAGGCGGTAGTAGTCCTTGGTGTCCATGTGCAGCAGCACCGCCTCCCCTTCCAGGTGGGCGGCCAGCACGTCGTCGGGAACGCGGTATTCCTGTTCGTCGGTCATGTCGTCGGGTGCAGCCGGGGCCGGCGGCCTAGAAGACGCTGCTGCCCGGGTTGCTCACGTCGCCGCCGCCATTGATCGCGGCGCCGGTCGCCAGCGTCAGGTTGGTCAGGCGCGGAAGGGTGTCCACGCGCGGCAGAACCCAGGCCTTGCGGGCGGCGGGCGTCTGGACCGGAACGGGCGTGCTCTTGGCGTTCATGGGACTCACCTCGAAGGTGGTGCGCCGGAAAGGCCGGCGCACG
>NZ_DATBNB010000119.1 GCF_036554565.1 Longimicrobium sp.
CGCCACGAGGAGCACGCCAACAACAACGACGAGGTGAACTACCCCGACTCGCTGGCGGGCAGCTACTCCAAGAGCCTGAAGCACGACCCCGCGGGAAACCCCGACGCCATCTCGTACGCCTCGATGCTCCGCGCGCTGGAAAGCCGCGACCCGGCGGACTTCGAGGAGATCATCCTGGGCTCTCCCTCGGCGGTGAAGCTCACCAACCCGCAGGCGGGGCTGGCCTTCGACATCGAAGGCCCCAACGCGCAGGAGCTGACGCTTCCGCCCGCGCCGCGTTTCGACAGCATCGTCGCCGCGCACGAGGCGGGTGAGCTGTACTGGATGGCGGTGGCGCGCGACGTCCACTTCGCCACTTATGCCACCGACCCGTACATCGCCGCGGCGGTGGCCTCGCTGAACAGCGAGTTCCCCCAGTTTGGGGGCACCACGCCTGTCACCGCGCAGAACGTGTTCCGCGGCATCTTCGCAGGCGAGCAGGTGGGGCCGTACGTGTCGCAGTTCCTGCTGAAAGGCAACACCGACCCGCGCAAGCCCGACGGCTTGGGGCGCGACGCCAACGAGGGATTCATCTCGTACGGCTCGCGGGTGATCGACCAGCGGCAGATTCCCGCGGCGGCCGGTGCGGACTACCTGACGGATTTCACCTGGTGGCGCGACGTGCAGAACGGCGTCGACAAGCGCGGGCTGGACGCGTTCGACACCTCCCGGAGGTTCATCCGAAACCTGCGGGACGGCGCCACGTTCGTGCACTTCGACCAGGTTCTGGACGCGTTCTACAACGCCGCCTGGATCCTGATGTCGGAGCCCACCGGCAACCAACTCGCGCTCCAGGCAGGCATTACCGGGCGCCCGCAGATCGACGGCGAGTTCCCGTACGACCAGGGCAACCCGTACATGCCGCCGCTTCCCGGCACGCGCTCGCGGACGCAGGGCGGGTTCGCCACCTTCGGCCCCACACACCTGCTGCAGGTCCTGGGCGAGGTGCTGGGCCGGGCCCTGCGGGCGGTATGGTGGCAGAAGTGGGGCGTGCACCGCCGCCTGCGCCCCGAGGAGTACGGCGGGCGCATCGACAACATCATCGCCGGCCGGGGCACCTATCCCGTCCACGCCAGCATCACGGACTCGCTGCTGACCGGGGGGCTGTCCCCGTACTTCGGCCACGCGGGCGAGCGGTTTCCGTCGTCGTACCTGCTGCCGCAGGCGTACCCCGAGGGCGCACCCACGCACCCCGCGTACGGCGCCGGCCACGCCAGCGGCTCCGGTGCCATGGCCACCATTCTCAAGGCGTTCTTCGACGACACCAAGGCCATCGAGAATCCGCTGCACGCCCGCTCTGACGGACTGGCGCTGATCCCGTACTCGGGGACGGACGCCGGGCAGATGACCGTCGGGGGCGAGCTGAACAAGCTGGCCGGCAACATCTCGCTGTTTCGCAACGCGGCGGGCGTGCACTGGCGCACCGACCACACCGAGTCGCTGCTGCTGGGCGAGAAGGTCGGGATACGGCTGCTCCAGGAGATGTCGCTCGGGTTCAACGAGGACAACGCATTCTTCGAGATCACCAGGCTCGATGGCAACCGCATCCGCATCTTCGACGGCAAGGTCGTGCCGGCGCTCTGAGCGCGGCTCCGCACCGTGTGATTCTTTCACGCGGAGGCGCGGAGGATAACTGTAGAGCCGCGGAGGGGCACCCAGCC
>NZ_DATBNB010000120.1 GCF_036554565.1 Longimicrobium sp.
CGCGAGCGCGGCCCCTCGCAGGCGGTGATCGACGTGATGGACCGACGGCCGGTGCAGCGCGGCAGGGAGTAGCGGCGGTTCGCGGGCTGAAAGGTCTCCGCGCACTACTACGAAAGCACCGGAGCAGACAGGCTGCTCCGGTGCTTTATTGTCCAGGACAGACGGGCCGGATCACCACTCCCATTCCTGATCGTCCCAGGGCGAGCCGGCGATTTCCGGATCGAGAAGCGCGTCGTCCCCTGCTTCGGCCATCGCCTGAAAGGCAGCGTCCCAGCCGGCACGTGAGGACTTCGCTGGTCGGATGATGATCTGGTGAGCGCAGGCCTCCAGCTCCACCTCCCCTCGAAGTCCGCTCTTTTCGAGGAGCGGTTCGGAGATGCGGATTACATGCGAGTTGCCGATACGCTCGATGCGGGCTTTCATTCCATGCCTCCCCAAGTGTGATCGCAATGTAAGCACGAGAGAGGCGTGGCCGAAGTCCCGAGGTGTAGGGAAACGAGAAGGGGCGGGCGCCACGCGGCGCCCGCCCCTTCTTCCATCCGAAAGCCCGGGATCAGTCGCGGCTCTGCAGCTTCATCAGCAGGCGCAGGATCTCCAGGTACAGCCACACCAGGGTCACCATCAGGCCGAACGCGGCGTACCACTCCATGTACCGCGGCGCACCCTGCTCGGCGCCCTGCTCGATGAAGTCGAAGTCCAGCACCAGGTTCAGCGCGGCGATCACGATCACGAACAAGCTGAACACGATGCCCATGGTTCCGGCCGAGTGGATCATCGGCATCTGGGCGCCGAACATCCTCATCACGAAGCTCGCCAGGTACACCAGCGCGATGCCGCCCGTGGCCGCGACGACGCCCAGCTTGAAGTTCTCCGTCGCGCGGATCAGCCCCGAGCGATAGGCCAGCAGCAGCGCGAACAGCGTTCCGAAGGTGAGCGCCACGGCGGGGATCACCACCCCGGGGAACTGGGTCTCGGCCAGGGCGGAGACGCCGCCCAGGAACAGGCCCTCCATCACCGCGTACAGCGGCGCGGTCACCGGCGACCACTGCTTCTTGAAGATGGTCACCATCGCCAGGACGAACCCGCCGGCCATGCCGCCCACCATCAGCGGCATGATGGACGCCGGGTCCCACGCCGTCATGGCCTTGTTCCACACCCACGCCGCGGGCGCCATCAGCAGCAGGAGCATCAGCCCCACCTTGTTGACGGTGCCCTCGATGGTCATGCCCCCGGTGCCGTCCCACTGGCCCGCGAAGGTCTTGCTGTTCAGGGTTGGATTGGAGGTTCGCATTGCCCGCGGTTCCGAAGGTGAAGGTTGGGTCTGGCGTATGATACGCCGTTCAGGGCCGCCGGTTTCGTCCGGGTTACCGGCGCCAGGTGAGCTCGATGGTGCTTACCGGGTGTCCGCCCGGCTCTTCGCGGTACTCTCGGGTGCGGGTGAGCACCCGGAACTCGCCGCCGAACCGGCCGCTCGCCACGCCGACGCCCCAGCCGCGGCTGGCGACCAGGAGTTCGCGCTGCACGCGCGGGGGCTGGCTTCCAAAGGTGTTGCCGTCCAGGAACAGGTTGCGCAGCACGGCCTGGCCGGATGCCGTGGCGCTCAGGTACACCGAGGTGCCCCGGTGCGCGCGCGCGGCCCAGGGGTGGCGCAGGTCGTATCCCACGCGGGCGCGGAGACCGGCGCGCGCGCCCGTGTGCACGTTGCCCAGCGTGGCCCCAATGTCCGCCACCATGTCGGCGATGCGGCCATCCCCCGCGCGAAGCTCTGCCCGCTGCTCGGCGCCGTAGCGCAGCACC
Organism: Longimicrobium sp.; assembly: GCF_036554565.1. Taxonomy (NCBI): domain Bacteria; kingdom Pseudomonadati; phylum Gemmatimonadota; class Longimicrobiia; order Longimicrobiales; family Longimicrobiaceae; genus Longimicrobium; species Longimicrobium sp. Next base: position 1,798 of record NZ_DATBNB010000120.1, read on the forward strand.
ACGCCCGGCTCGAAGCCCAGCTGGTGCTGCCAGCCCACGACCTCCCGGAACCCGGTGAGCTCATGGAAGGTTTCCATCACCGTCCGGCCCAGCGAGGGCTCCCCCGTAATGCCGACTTCGATGCCGTACGTGTGCCGCACGGTCCCCTCGACCACCCGGCCCGTCGCCGCCGCGTACAGCCAACCCGCGTAGGGCCGCTCTCCCTGGGTGGCGACGTACGAGTCGTTGCGCGGCATGTACAGCCGCTGCCCGAACTCGAACGTCGTCGAAACGCACCCCGCCTCGGCATCCGCCGGCTTTGCCTCGCTCCCCTCGCGCGCGCAGGGCGCCAGGTGCCTGGCCAGTGCCGTCCATCCCGGCGCTCCCTCCAGCTCGGCCGCCAGGCGCAGGCCGTTGGAGTACTCGTAGTCCGGCCGCACGGCGAACGGAATCCAGAAGTCGTACGCGTCGTTGTCGGACGTCAGCTCCCACGCGCGTACCTGCGCGGCCAGGGGCGCGGCGATGCACGTGGACGTTGCGGCCAGGCCCAGGGCCAGGCGAAGGAGGACGGGAAGGCGCATGCGAGACGGGAACGGCGGGGTGGTATTGCAGCGGCAAATCTAATCGGCGGCGGGCGGGTGCGACAGCCCGGAGTCGCATCGGCGAGCGCCGTGGGCGCGGCCGCCATGCGTCATCCTGGAGAGAGGGCAGGTGGACGGTCTGGAAATGTGCGCGGTTCTTGCGCTCATCCGGCCGCGGGCGCCTTTACCGACTCACGCGGAGGCTGCGATGCCGCAAGGCTGGAGTAAGCACGACAACCAGATGTACGAATCGATCCGGGAAAGCTCCATGGACCGGGGGATGGATCCCGCCCAGGCCAAGGAGATCGCGGCGCGCACGGTGAACAAGCACCGGCGGCAGGAGGGCCGCACGCCCAACAAGCGTACGATGGGCACCGGCAACCCGCGCAAGCCGCTGGAAGAGCACACGCGCGACGAGCTGTACAACCTGGCGAAGGAGCACAAGATCGAGGGCCGCAGCAAGATGCAGAAGGACGAGCTGATCGCCGCCCTCAACGACGTGTAGCGCCGGTCTCGCCTTTCATCACGACGCGGGGATGCGGGGCGGGGAGGAACCTCTCCACGCCTCCGCGTCCCCGCGTCTTTTCGTGGGCCGCTCAGGCCGCGAGAGCGGGGATGGACGTCATCCCCAGCAGCGCGCGGCGGACGTAGACGGGCACCATCGCGCGGCGCCAGTCGGGATCGACGATGATGTTTTCCAGCGGATGGCACTGCTTGAAGGCCTGCTGGGCCACCGCCTCGGCCACATCGCCCAGGCGCTGGCCCGCAGCCAGCTTGTCGAGCCCCGACACCACCCGCGGCCGCGATCCCAGCGCGGAGACGACGACGGAGAGCGTGCGCACCCGGTCGTCCCCATCCAGGTCTGCCACCGTGGCGATGGACAGGAGGGGAAAGTCGATGGAGTTGCGCTGGCGCACCTTCTGGTAGCCCATCCGCACGCCGGAGCCGGGAAGGGGGACGCGGACGCGGGCGACCAGTTCGTCCGGCCGGCGCACGGTGTTCCACTTGCCGTCGGCGATGAAGAACGCGTCCACCGGCAGGGTCCGCTCGCCGTCCGCCGAGACCAGGTCCACCACGGCGCCGAGCGCGATGAGCACGGGCGCGGTGTCGGACGAGTGGGCGGCCACGCACTTCTTGCCCGTGCGGGTGACGTGGCAGACGTCGCCGTCCTTCTTCAGGCAGAAGCCCAGCGCGTTACGCCAGAAGAACGACTGGTTGTAGTACGTGCAGCGCGTGTCCAGGCACAGGTTGCCGCCCAGCGTGCCCTGGTTGCGGATCTGTGGGCCCGCCACCTTCGCCGCAGCCTCGGCCAGCGCGGGAAGCGCCTCGCGCACCAGCGGGTGGCGCGACACCTCAGTGAGCGTCGCCGCGGCGCCCAGCACCACCTGCGCCGCCCCGGCCGACCCCGCCCCCACCGCACGTCCCTCCGCGTCCGCCAGCCCGATGCCGTGAAGCTCGCCGATGCCCTTGAGCGCCACCAGGTGGCGCGGAGTGAACAGGCGATGCTTCATGTTGGGCATCAGGTCGGTGCCGCCCGCGATGGGCATGGCGTCCGGATGCTCACGCAGGAACGCGGCGGCCTCGGCCAGCGTGCTCGGGCGGTGGTACGTGTATTCGTGAAGGCGCAGCATCGGCGGTTCGGCGGTCGGCGATCTCTCGAACGGGCGTTCAAGATACGGGGCGGGGCCGCGAGATTCCAGATGGACCGGGGCGGCGGCCACTGATGCGTGGGCCTCGGCTGCCGTGGGGCCCTCACCCGGCCGCGCTGACACGCGTGCCACCCTCTCCCACAAACAGCGTGGGAGAGGGGGTACACTTCAGGAGTGGTGTGCACTCGAAGTCATTGGTGCACAAGAGCTTGTCATCCTGAGACCCAGGCGCGTCGTGCCGGCCCGCAGCACATTCCGCGCGGGCCGAAGGATCCAGCCGCGGCGACTTCTCAGGTTGGGCGCGGCAGCGGTCACCGGTGCGTGGGCCTCGGCCGTGCTGGGGCGAATGAATTCGCGGCAACAACGGCCCGAAGTCCGCCTTCGCGGACTGCATGCGCAACCCGGTGCGCAACGCCAGCCGAAGCGCGGTTCAGGTCTCCCCCTCCCCTGCGCAGCGGGGGACGGGGGCCGGGGGGAGGGGGCTCCCGCGGCATGCACCGGCAGCCAGTCGAACCCCAATCGAAACTCTCCCCTCTCCCGGCGCAGTTTGCCGGGGGAGGGGCGGGGGAGGGCCCGCCGCGGCATGCACCGGCCGCCAGTCGAATCCCGACCGAAGTTCTCCCCTCTCCGCACGGGGTTTGTGCGGGGAGGGGCCGGGGGAGGGGCATTCCCGGAGGAGGGGCCTCCGAGGCCCAGGGCTTCGTGACCGCTGCCGCGAACGGGCTTGTACGTGGCCGCGGTTAGATCCTTCGGCCCGCGCGGGATGTGCTACGGGCGGGTGACGCTCGTCTGGGCCTCAGGATGACAGGCTTGGGCGCTCCTCCCGATGAGAGGCTTTGGCGCTCCTCAATGACAGGTTGCGGCGTTGTCCCTGACGGGCGTGCCTACGCGGGGAGCCGGACCACGAACTCGGCGCCCTCGCCAAGGGTGCCGCCTACCATGATGTCTCCTCCCAGCTTGCGCGCCAGCTGCCTCGCGATCGTCAGCCCCAGGCCCGTGCCGCGCGTGGCGGAATCGGTGCGCGCCTCACCGCCCACCTGCTCGAAAGGCCCGAAGATCCGCTCCCGGTCGTCCGGGTCGATCCCCGGGCCCGTATCGCGGACGGAAATCTCCAGCCATCGCCCCTCGCCCGCCATCCGCGCCCGCAGGCTCACGACGCCGCGCGGCGTGAACTTGATGGCATTGGAAAGCAGCGCCGTCACGATTTGGCGCAGCCGCTCCGGGTCCGTGTCGATCGGGGGCAGGCCATCAGGCACATCCACCCGCAGCTCCAGCCGCTTGGCCTCGGCCTGCTGGCGAAGGTGGGGGAGCACCGACTCCAGGAACGGGGCCAGGCTCACCGTGGCCGCGAACACGGGGAGCTTGTCGATCTCCACCGTCGTCAGCAGCAGCACGTCGTCCACCAGCCGCGACAGGTGCTCGGCGCACACCCCGGCGCGCTCGGACGCGCGGACGGCGCCCGCGGGGACGTTGCCGTAGGTGTTGGTCGCCAGCAGGTGGGTGTAGCCGACGATGGCGTTCAGCGGCGTGCGCAACTCGTGGCTGACCGCGGCGAAGAAGCGGCTCTTGGCCCGGCTGGCCTCCTCGGCCTCGGCGGCAAGGCGCGCCAGCTCCACCTCCTTGGCCAGGCGGTCGGTGACGTCCTCGAACAGGATCGACACGCCACCGTCCGGAAGGGGATGCGTCCACACGTCGAAGCGCCGGCCGCGGTACAGCTTGCCCCGGGGATGGATGGCTTCAAGGTGCCGCGGCCCCCGCTCGCGCATGGTCCAGCGGATGGCGTTCACCACCGCCCGCGGCTCCTTGGGCAGCAGCGGCCACACGTCCACCCCCGCCGCGCGGCTGCGCCGGAC
>NZ_DATBNB010000121.1 GCF_036554565.1 Longimicrobium sp.
TGTTGGCGGCGACCAACAAGGACCTGGAAGAGGAGATCAAGGGCGGCCGGTTCCGCGAAGACCTGTACTACCGGCTGAACGTGATCCCGCTGCACGTTCCGCCACTCCGCGAACGGCGCGAAGACATCGCCATGCTGGTGCGCCACTTCGTGGAGTCGTACTCCCGCGAGGCCAACCTGCGCCCCAAGCCGATCAGCGACGACGCGCTGGACCGCATGCAGCGCATGGACTGGCCGGGCAACGTCCGCGAGCTGCGCAACACGGTGGAGCGCCTGCTGATCCTGGCCTCCGGCGCATCCATCACCGCGGACGACGTGGAGCTGCTGGTGGGCGGCAAGATGAAGGGCGGCGCGCTCTCCGGGGACCTGCTGGGCTGCGCCACCTTCGCCGAGTTCAAGGAAGCGGCCGAGCGCGCGTTCATCGTGCAGAAGCTGCGCGAGAACGACTGGAACGTGTCGGAGACGGCGCGCATTCTCGACATGCCGCGCTCCAACCTCTACAAGAAGATCGAGCGCTACGAACTGGTCCGCGAGGGATGAGGGACGCCGGGTTCGGCGCGTGGGCGCTGCTGGCGCTCGCGTGGATGGTGGGCACGTTCGGCGGGGGATGGGTGCTCGCCTGGCTGTACAAGCGCCTGTACCCGGGCCTGGCGTTCTACAAGCTCTGGGCGGCCTGGTCGGCGCTCCTCGGCGGCATCGTGGCGTTGATGTTCGCCTTCGGCTTCATCCGATTGTAGGATCTGAGCGGAATGACCAGGCTGCTGGGCTTCATCGGGATGACGGCGGGTGGGTGGCTCGGGTGGGCGGCGGGCGAGCGCTTCTCGTTCTTTGCGGCGTTCATCCTGAGCATGGTCGGGACGGGGCTGGGGCTGTACTACGGCGTAAAGATCGCGCGCGAGCGTTTCTGACGGGCCTGGCCGGAACGACTTTGCGTGCGCCTAACGCGGGCTCCGCCACATGGCGGAGCCCGCTCGTCGTTAGCGAGGCCGGCGTGTTCCGTTGCCTCCGTTGCCCGGGGGGTTAGATTGGGCGGCTTCCAGCACCCGGCTCGCAGGCAGCCGCTCAACCCGTTCCACGCGATCACCAGCATGGCGGACAAGCACAAGAACTTCATCGGCGGCCAGTGGGTGGAGCCGTCTTCCGGCGATTACTTCGAGAACCGCAACCCCGCGAAGCAGTCGGACCTGATCGGCCTGTTCCCGCGCAGCACGCGCGAGGACCTGGACCGCGCCGTCCGCGCCGCCAAGTCGGGGTTCGAGGAGTGGCGCCGCACCCCGGCCCCCGCCCGCGGCGACGTGCTCCGCAAGGTGGGGGACCTGCTGAGCACGCGGAAGGACGAGATCGCTCGCGCGGCCACCCGTGAGATGGGCAAGACGCTCACGGAAACGCGCGGCGACGTGCAGGAGGGCATCGACACGGCCTACTACGCCGGCGTGGAGGGACGCCGCCTGTTCGGCCACACCGTGCCCTCGGAGCTGCGCAACAAGTGGGCGATGAGCTATCGCCGCCCCATCGGCGTATGCGGGCTGATCACCCCCTTCAACTTCCCGCTGGCCATCCCCACGTGGAAGATGTTCCCTGCGCTCGTCTGCGGGAACAGCGTGATCATCAAGCCGGCGGAGGACACGCCGCACACCGTGCAGCTGCTCGTCGAAGTGCTGGAAGAGGCCGGCATCCCCGCGGGCGTCGTGAACCTGGTGCACGGCCTGGGCGAGGAGATCGGCGCGGCCATCGTGGAGCACCCGGACATCCCGGTGATCTCGTTCACGGGGTCCACGGACATCGGCTCGGTGATCGGCCAGCAGTGCGGGCGCATGCACAAGCGCCTGTCGCTGGAAATGGGCGGCAAGAACGCGCAGATCGTCATGGACGACGCCGAGCTCGATCTCGCGCTGGAGGGCGTGCTGTGGGGCGCGTTCGGCACCACGGGTCAGCGGTGCACAGCCACGTCGCGCCTGCTGCTTCACGACCGCATTCACGACCAGCTGCTGGAGCGGCTGATCGAGCGCGCCAAGAAGCTGAAGCTGGGCTACGGCCTGGACGAGGGCGTCGACGTGGGCCCGCTCATCCACGAGGCCTCGCGCAAGAAGGTGCAGGAGTACGTGGAGATAGGGAAGACGGAGGGAACGCTCGTGCTGGGCGGCGAAGTCCCGACCGGGAATGGCCTGGATGATGGATTCTTCTTCCAGCCGACCATCTTCACCGACATCAAGCCCGGCTCGCGGATGGCGACGGAGGAGATCTTCGGGCCGGTGCTTTCGGTGATCCGCTTCTCGGACCTGGACGAGGCGATCCAGATCAACAACGAGGTGAAGTACGGCCTCAGCTCGTCGCTCTACACGCGCGACACCGTGTCGGCGTTCCGCGCGTTCCAGGAGATGGACAACGGCATCACCTACGTCAACGCGCCCACGATCGGCGCCGAGGCGCACCTTCCGTTCGGTGGCGTGAAGCAGACGGGCAACGGCCACCGCGAGGGCGGCTGGGAGGTCTACGAGTTCTACTCCGAGACCAAGGTCTGCTACCTGGACTACTCCGGAAAGCTGCAGCGCGCCCAGATCGACAACTACGACGCGTCGCCGTACTGACGCGGTAGGAACCAGGAACAGGATCGCCCGCCTTCGCTTCCATGCGAGGGCGGGCGATCCGTTTTGTGCCGTCCGTGGCGGCATCTGTCGCCAGCGCCGTTGCCCCGGGGCAGCGGCCGGATACGCCGCCGTCGAGGGCGCAGTTTTTGCCCCCGGCGAGAGTGTCTGCGCCTTGCCCCGTGGGGTAGTCCGGGCGTAGAATCCGTACGCACCCCACGCCTCGCACCCGCCACCCCGGTCGCCGGATGCACCCTCCCCATCCCGTCCAGGACGACCCGCATAACCTGCCGGCAGAGGCGTCCTATCCGTCACTTCCCAGCATTCCGGGTGGCATCATCCGCGTTCCCGCCGAGGCGGAGGCCGTGGACGAATTCCTCGAGGGCCTCAACGAGGAAACGCAGCCCAAGTCGCTGAACTACGGGATGAGCATGCGCGGGCGCACCGCCATCGTCACGGGCGGTGCCTCGGGCATCGGGCGGGCGATTGCGCTGGAGTTTGCGCGCCATGGGGTGAACGTCGCCTTCAACTGGTATTCGTACGACGGCGGTGTGGGGATGGAGGAAGAAGCCGAGCAGACGGAGCGCGACCTGCGCCAGCTGGAGGTGCGCGTGCACTGCGAGCCCTGCGACGTGCGCGACTCCGACGAGGTGAACCGGTTCGTCAAGAACGTGCAGGAGGAGTTCGGGCGGGTTCACATCCTGGTGAACAACGCGGGGATCGCGCGCGACCGCGCGCTGTGGCGGCTGACGGACGAGCAGTGGAGCTCGGTGCTGGACACCAACCTGACGGGCGCGTTCCACATGATCCGCGCGCTGGCACCCACCTTTCGCCGGCACCACGACGGCAAGATCGTCAACGTGTCGTCGGTGCACGGCATCCGCAGCGAGTTCGGCCTGGCCAACTACAGCGCCTCCAAGGCGGGGCTGCTCGGCCTCACCCGCTCGGCGGCGCTGGAACTGGGGCCCAGCAACGTGAACGTGAACGCCGTGGCACCGGGGTACATCCGCACCACGCGCCTGACCAACGGCGTGCCGGCGGAAATCCTGGATACCGCTCGCGAGCGCTCCGTCCTGGGCCGCCTGGGCGATCCGCAGGACGTGGCGAACGTCGTCGTCTTTCTCTGCTCCGAGTACGCGCGCCACATCACCGGCACCGTCATTCCCGTCGACGGGGGACACCTGCTTTGATCCGATCGATGTCCGATTTTCCCCGCCGCGCCCGGGCCCGGCGGCTGGTCGTGCTCGCCGTCGCGTTCGCGCTCCCCGCGTGCGGCGGCAAGAAGCCGGCGCCCGCGGGTCCGCCGCCAGCCGTTTCCGTGGCGCCGATGGACCTGGGCGGGCAGCAGGTGGTGATCCTTCCCGTGCAGCAGTCCACGGGCGTAGGCTTCAACCGCGAGCAGATCACGGCCGAGATCGTGGCCGCGCTCCAGGCGCGCGACTCGGTCACGCAGTGGATCACCCCCGACCGGCTGCGCCATCTCCTGCGCCAGTCGCCCGGGTACGCGCCCGATCCGGCGGCGCTTCCCAACGACTCGTACCAGTCCCACGGCGAGCGGCGGGTGGCGGGCGCCCTGGCGGACCCGATCCGCCGCTACGCCGCGCTCACCCGGGCGCGGCTGGTGGTCATCACGCGAAGCGCGGTCGCCATCTCGGACAGCGCGGGAACGCGCGTGCGGCTGACGGCGGCGGTGGTGGACGCGCGGACGGGGCTGCTCGTGTGGTGGGGCGATGCGGACGGGCAGCCGGCCGCGCCGGACGACCGCGCGGGGATCGTCAGCGCCGCCGAGGCGTTGGCCCGGCGCATGGTGGTGGCGTACTCGCGGTGACGCGGGGCGCCCGCCAGGTTGTCAGGGCGAGCGCTCTCGGCACCAGGTCCGGGGGCGCTCGCATCCGTCTTG
>NZ_DATBNB010000122.1 GCF_036554565.1 Longimicrobium sp.
GATACCTGCGGCGCGTGCTGGAGGGGATGGTCGCGGACGAGACCCGGCGCGTGGACCGGCTGGAGATCGTCCCCGGGGCGGAGCGGCGCCTCGTCCTGGAGGAGTGGAACGCGACGGGCCGCGCGTATCCCACCCACGGTCTCCGCGTCCACGACCTGTTCCGCGCGCAGGCCGCTCGGACGCCGGAAGCCGTCGCGCTCTCCTGGCGCGGCGAGCGGTGGACGTACGCGGAGTTGGAGGCGCGGGCGAACAAGATCGCCAACGCGCTGCGCCGCCATGGCGTGGGGCCGGAGGTGCGCGTGGGCATCTGCCTGCCGCGCACGCCGGAACTGGTCGCGGCGATGCTGGGCGTGCTGGGTGCGGGTGGCGCGTACGTGCCGCTGGATCCCGCGTACCCGCGCGAGCGGCTCGGCTACATGCTCGAGGATGCCGGGGTCGCGCTCGTCATCACGGAGTCGGGGCTGGCGGATCGCCTCCCCCGTGACGCGGCCGCGCTGCTCCTGCTCGACGTCGAGCGAGACGGCATCGCGGCGGAATCCGCCGAGGCGTTCGACAGCGGCGTCCTTCCCGAGAACCTGTCGCACGTCATCTTCACCTCCGGGTCCACGGGCCGTCCCAAGGGGGTGATGATCCGCCATTCCTCCGTCGTCATCCTGCTGCACTGGCTGCGGGAGAACGTGACGGACGAGGAGCGCTCCTCGGTGCTCTTCTCCACCTCCATCAACTTCGACGTTTCCATCACCGAGGTGTTCGGCACCCTCGCCTGGGGCGGAAAGCTGGTGCTGGTGGAAAACGCGCTGGAGCTGGCGACGCTCGAAGAAGAAGTCGTGCACGTCAGCATGGTGCCGAGCGCGGCGGCGGAGCTTCTGCGCGGCGGCGGCATTCCGACCAGCGTAAAGACGCTGAACCTCGGCGGCGAAGCGCTGCCGAACGCGCTGGCGCAGGGGCTGTACGCGCTGGGCACGGTGCAGAAGGTCGGCAACCTGTACGGACCGACGGAAGACACCACCTATTCCACGTACTACATCGTTCCGCGTGGCGCCGACCAGGTGCTGGTCGGTACGCCGGTGGCGAACACCCAGGCGTACGTGCTGGACGCGCACCTCCAGCCCGTGCCCGTGGGCGCCGTGGGCGAGCTCTACCTGGCGGGCGACGGCCTGTCGCGAGGCTACGCGAACCATCCCGCGATGACCGCGGAGCGCTTCGTCCCCTGCCCGTTCGGCGCGCCGGGGAGCCGGATGTACCGGGTGATGGACCGCGTGCGCTGGAAGGAAAGTGCGGAAGTGCGTCAGTGCGTGAGTGCGGTAGTGGATTCCGTTGACTCCCGCACTGACGCACTCACGCACTCACGCACTCACGCACTCGAGTACCTGGGCCGGATCGACTTCCAGGTGAAGGTGCGGGGCTACCGCATCGAGCTGGGCGAGATCGAGGCGCGGCTGGCGGAGCACGCGGGTGTGCGCGCCCCGGTGGTTCTCGTCCGCGAGGACGCACCTGGCGACCGGCGGCTGGTGGCGTACTACCTGGGGGATGAGCCGGTGGCGGTGGATGTG
>NZ_DATBNB010000123.1 GCF_036554565.1 Longimicrobium sp.
CCTCCGTAGTCGTCGCAGCGCTCGAAGAAGCGGCGGATGAGCCCCGGCACCGAGCGCGGATCGCCCACGGGATCGCCCATGGCCACCCAGGTGTTCCCCTGCACGGCGTACATCAGGAACGCGCGGCCGTCCTCGCTGAACAGCAGCGTCTTGTCCAGCAGGTAGACGAGATAGGGAACGGTGGATGGCTGCGCGCGGATCAGCTCCTCGGCGCGGTGCAGCTCCTCGTCCGTCGGCAGGTGGATCTGCGGGGGGGCGGGCTTCAGCAGGCGCGCCACGCCGAAGGCCAGCATCAGGACGGTGGCCAGCATGGTGGCCCGCAGCGCGCGGGGGGCGTCCTGCCGCAGCGCGAAGCGCCACCACAGGTCACTGCTGTACTCCACGTGCTTGAACGCGAAGAAGCCCAGCCAGATGCTGGCGCCGATCACCGCGGCCAGCCCGAACACCCAGCCGGGGGAAAAGCGCGCGGCCCAGAAATCAGCCTTGCGGTCGAATGCCGGGCGGCTGACCACCAGTGCGGCCAGCACGCCGCCCAGCAGCACGGCCTCCTCGTAGTCGGCGCCCTTCAGCAGCGACGCGCCGATGCCCACGGCCAGGCTGGCGGCACCCAGGAAGAAGGCCATGTCCAGCCGCCGCGCCACCGCCTGCGACACGATCAGCATCGCCACGCCGGCCACGCTGCCGATCAGGTATCCCGCCTCCACCATCACCAGCGGCAGGTGCCGGTCGATCCACGTCAGCCGGTTGGGCTCCGTGGGCGTGGCGCCCGAAATCAGCAGCAGCGCGCCGCAGAGAAAGAGGAACATCCCCAGCACCCGCGGCGCCAGCTGCTGCGACAGGCTTCCCACCCAGCTTCCCAGCTTCACGAGGTGGTGCCGGCGCTGGCGCACTTCGTCCACCACCAGGATCAGAAGCGCCACCGCCAGGGGGATGATGTAGTAGATCAGCCGGTAGATGACGAGCGACGAGACGATCTGCCCCAGCGACAGGTACTGCCCAAGCAGCACCACCATCGTCCCCTCGAACACCCCCACGCCGCCGGGCACGTGGCTGACCAGCCCCAGCAGCTGCGCGGCCAGGAAGGCGCCCAAGAACTCGGCGAAGGTCAGCTCCGTCTTCGGCAGCAGCACGAAGAACACGGCCGCCGCCAGCGCCCAGTCCACCGTCGACAGCAGGTACTGCATGGCGACGGTGCGCATGGGCGGCACGGGGACCTGCCACTTCCACACCTTCACCGGCTCGCGGCGCACCCCGGCCGCCAGCAGGTACGACAAGGCGGTGACCAGCAGCGCCCAGCCGATGAGGGACACGGTGGTGGCCCCCAGCATGGTCTTCATCCCCGGCAGCGGGTCGAAGGCCAGGCTCCACCCCGCCAGCACCAGGAACCCCAGCCAGAAGGTGCCGGTGTAGAAGACGACGATGCGCGAGATGTCCTCGGCCCCCAGCCCCCAGCGCGAGTAGAAGCGGTACCGCACGGAGGTGCCCGAGATGATGGCGAACCCCACGTTGTTGGCCACCGCGTAGCCGATGAACGAGGTGACGGCCACCTTCCAGTCCGTCAGCCGCCGGCCCACGTAGCGGAACGCCAGCAGGTCGAAGGCGCAGAGGATGGCGTAGTTGGCCGCGGTGGCCAGCACGGCCAGCAGCAGCGAGAGGGCGGGAAGGTCGTGGATGGTCGCGCGCACCTCGCGGTAGCTCACCTCGCGCAGCGACTGGTTGAGCACCCACACCGCCGCGGCGAACAGCCCCAGCCCCACCGCGGGGGAAAGCCAGCGGAACGCGAGCGAGGCCAGCGACGCACGCTGCGGTGTCGGCTCCTGCGGCGAAGCAGCGGGCGAGGTCTGGGTATCCACGAAAAACGCTTGGAATGGCTCGTCAGAAGGGGCGGGGAATATGGTGCCGCCGCAAGGCCGCCGAAAGGCTGCCGGGCGAGGTTGCGTGCACCAGATAGAGCGCACGGTTCCGGTCCGCGCCGCACCATTCTGGTGCACATGGAGAGAGGTGGGGTGTGCGTAGAAACATCGGAAGCCGCCAGTCGGCAACGACTTGCGCGCGATGGGGTGAATGGTCCCGCGCTTGCCTTTCCACGGGGCGTCCCCACCACCGGCACTTGGCCCGCCGTGGTCCGTGCCCGGTCGACTCACCCACCCGGAGGAGAGTTCCATGCGCCGTTCCATCCCCCTCGCCGCGCTCGCCGCACTGAGCCTGGCCGCCTGTCAGGACGGGCCCGTGACCACCCCGGCCGCCGATGCGTCGCTGTCCGCGTCGGAAAACGCGCCCATCTACATCGTCACCTTCAAGCCCGGCGTCGACGTGGCCTCGGCCGCCGCCGACCTGGCCCGCGGCAACGGCTTCGCCGTGCGCTACCTGCGGCAGCATGCGGCGCCCGGCTTCTCGGCCGTCATTCCGCAGGGCCGGCTGGCCGCGGTGATGGCGGACCCGCGCGTGGACATCGTGAGCAAGGACGGGGTGGTTTCGCTGGACCTTCCGCAGGTGGCGGCCCGCCCGGGCGGCGGCGGCACCACGGGCCAGACGACCCCGTACGGCATCACCCGCGTGGGCGGCGCCGGCGACGGAACGGGCCGGACGGCGTGGATCATCGACAGCGGCATCGACCTGGCCCACACGGACCTGAACACCAGCCGCAACTGCCACACCTACTTCGCGGGCACCAGCCCGTCGGACGGCAACGGGCACGGCACGCACGTGGCCGGCACGGTGGCCGCCAAGAACAACAGCCAGGACGTCGTGGGCGTGGCGGCCAACGCCTACGTCTGCTCGGTCCGCGTGCTGGGCAACAGCGGCAGCGGCACCTGGGAAGGCGTCATCAACGGCATCAACTACGTGGCCGCCAACGGCGCCTCCGGCGACGTGGCCAACATGAGCCTGGGCGGCAGCGGCAGCAATGCGTCGCTGGAGAAGGCGGTGCAGGACGCCGCGGCCAAGGGCATCAAGATGGTGCTCGCCGCCGGCAACGACGGCGCCAACGCCGCCAACTTCACCCCCGCGCGCACCAACGGAAACAACATCTACACGATCTCCGCGGTCGACAGCAACGACTGCATGGCTTCGTGGAGCAACTGGGGCAACCCGCCGGTGGACTACGCCGCGCCGGGCGTGGGCATCCTGTCCACCAAGAAGGGTGGCGGCACCACCAGCATGAGCGGCACCTCGATGGCCGCCCCGCACGTGGCCGGCGTCCTGCTGATGGGCAGCATCCGCTCCAGCGGCTTCGCCAAGTGCGACCCCGACGGCAACGCGGACCCGATCGCCAGCCGCTAAGCCGGAGCGACGGCAGCCAGGGTCGGGAAGGTCACGACCCTGGGTTAGCGAGAGAGGCCGGCTCCGCATCGCGGGGCCGGCCTCTCTCGTTTCCGATGCTGCCTGATGACGCGCGTCAGCCGCCCCGCGTCCTCGGCCGCTCCCAGTCGCGGAGGTGGCCCAGCAGGTAGTCGATGCTGAACACGTGGCGCGAACCGTCGTCGTCCGCGCGGAACACGACCGACGACCAGCCGCGCATTCCCGTGGGCGTGTAGCGGCGTCCGTGCATCCACAGCTTCTGCCCGCTGATCGCGCGGATCAGCACGCGCTCGTAGCGGCTGCGGCTGAGCTCCGTCTCGGGGAACAGGTTGTCCCAGGTGCACAGCCGGCCCACGTCGTCGTACTCCGCCGGCCGCTCGTCCAGGTCCAGCAGCGACGGCGCGCGCCCCCGCATCACCGAGCCGATCAGCCGGAAGGTCCACGGGTCGCTGATGCGGCGGATGGGGTGCCAGAACGTCTTGGTGATCAGCCCCGCGATGCTCCGCAGGCTCAAGCTTCGCCCATCCGTCGTATCCCACACCGGCGAATCCACGTCCTGCGCGAACGGGTCCTGGCTGTAGCAGTCCTTGCGCGCCAGCCATCCCTTGCGCGACGTGTGCGGCATGGGCGTGTAGCCGGCGATCACCGGAATGTTGTGCTCCTCCAGCATCTCCAGCTCGAACGAGCGCCACTTCATCACCTCGCGAACGATCCCCACGATCAGCGTGCCCGTGGCGATCATCAGGCTGGCGCTGGGGGTGAAGTCCACCGTCACCTCGATGCGGTCGCCGCGCGGACGCACCCCCACGCCGCTGGACTGGCGGTTGGTGGCCAGCAGCATCACCGGCACGGGGAGGATGTAGGACAGCAGCAGCGCCAGCTTCTTCACCGTGCGGCTGCGCCCCTGCTCCTCGCGCGGAAGCTCGAACGACACGTTGTAGTGCGCGCTGAAGCCGGTCAGCCGCACGTCGCGCCCCTCGCGGCGCTCCCACTCGTCCAGCTCCTCGCGCAGGTACAGCACGCTTTCCCACAAGCTGCGCCCCGCGCGCGCCGCGCAGCCGCGGTCGATCTCGATCACCGGGGTGGCGACCTCGATGACCCCTGTGTCGAAGTACACGGCCCCGCCCGTGGGCAGGTGGTACGAGGTGCCCACGCGGTGCATCAGGTTGCCGCGCACGAAGGCGCGCGGGCTGCCGAACACGTCCTCCGGCCGCACCAGCTCGCCGTCCACGTGCACCTGGAACTCGGCCTCCATGCCGATGGCCGCCAGCTGCAGCCGGCCGCCGCCGCCTCCTGAACCGGCCGAGCGCGACTCGCCCTTGGCCGAAGCGATCTTCTTGGTATCGTCAGGCATCACGCCTCAGTCTCGCGGGTTTCGGTTTCGTCCGCGTCCCCGCCCTGCAACGGCTCCGCATCGTCGTCGTTCTCTTCGCTGGCCCCGTCGTGCGGCGCCAGGGTCACGTATCCCACGTCCAGGTGCAGGTGGTCGTCCGTTTCGCCCAGGCCGTGGCCGTACGGCAGGGCGAAGAACGCGGGCGACACTTCGCGCGCCAGCCGCGCGTACTTCGTAATGTTCTTCTCGTCGTCCAGCCAGTCGTCGCCCACGCGGTACAGGTTCACCGCCGTCCCCCAGAAGTGCGGGGAGGCGGGGCCGCTCAGGCGGTGCGCCGGCGAACGGTATCCCCCGTTGGCCGCCACGTGCACGTAGGTGTCCACCTCGGCCCGGAACACCTCCAGCGCGGCGGCCAGCAGCCCCACGGCCATCGGCAGGTAGCGCGGCCAGCGCAGGCGCTGAAGCTCGTGCTCGCGCACGTCCACGTTCAGGAACTCCCACACCTTGAAGTTGGGGGCCAGCTGCGTTTCCAGCGCCGCTTCCCACGAGGGCACCTCGTAGAACCAGCGCGGAAGCCGGCGCGCCTTGCCGTCGCGCCCCCGCACCAGTTGCCCCGGGCGCAGCACCTGCCGGTGCACGTCGTCCAGCGTCAGCCCGTCCACCACGCGAAGCCGGGGCATCAGTCCCCCTTCTCCGCCAGGTGTTCATAGATCGTGCGCGAGATGCGCGCGATGGTGTCCTTGCGCCCCGACGACCTGTCCTTGTCCCACTCCGTCAGCACCACCAGGGCGTACGGCTTGCGCCGGGGCAGGTACACGATGCCCGCGTCGTGCGCCACCGTGCTGATCTCCCCCGTCTTGTTGGCCACCCTGGCGTCTTCCGGGAGCCCCGCGGGAATGCCGCTGCGAAACTCCTGCGCGTGAAGGATCTCCAGCATCTTTTCCGATGCCTCGGCGCTGAACGCCTTGCGCTCTTCGATGGCCCGCAGCACGCGCAGCATGCCGTCGGCCGTGCACCGGTTGCTGATGTCGCGCTCGAAGGCGCGCTCGTCCTCCACCCCGCGCCGGAACTCCACCCCGTCGTCCAGGTTCAGGTCCGCCAGCGTCTTGCGCACCGCCTCGATGCCCACCACGTCGATCAGCAGGTTGGTGGCCAGGTTGCTGCTGGTGGTGATCATGTGGAACGCCAGGTCGCTCACCTTCATGGTCTTGCCGATGGCCTGCTGCACGTCGGCGTTGGCGTCGCGCGAGCTGCCCACGCGGAACGAGCTGCCGTCGGCCACGCTCAGAAAGCGGTTGCGGACGTGCACGCGGGCGTTCAGCGCCAGCTCGCCCCGGGCGATGGCGTCGAACACCCCCAGCAGCACGGGAACCTTGATGGTGCTGGCGGCGTGGAACCACTCGTCGCCGCGAAAGCTCCACGCCGTGCGCGTTTCGTAGTCGTGATACGCCACCGCCACCGAGAGCGCACCCGCGTCGTCGGCGATCTTGCGGACCTTGGTGCGCAAGGGGTCGTCGTCTTCCTTTCGGTCTTTCCTGGCTGCCATCGGGGTCGTGGCGGGTCGGCGGGCCGGCCGGTGATGTCCGGGCTGGCCCGGTCGTTCGAGAACCGCACCGGCCTTGCAGGTTGTACGCCAGCCAGGGGCACAGCCTGTGGTGAGCGGCGTTCATCTGCGGAGGGGGTTTCACGCGGAGGCGCGGAGATGAAAAGAGAGCCGCGGAGACCAGGAAGCGTCTCCGCGGCTCGTCCCTCGGCTTCCGGGATAGCTTCTCGCCTCCTACACGACCGGGTGCCCTGCGCGGGCGCGACGCACCCAGAGGAGAAGGGGGACCAGGAGCACGCCCGCGATCCCCCCCGCGGTGGCCAGGATCCGCCCCTCCGTCGGGGTGCCGCCGAACGCCGAGGCGCCCGCCTTCAGCACGCCGGAGACGCCCAGGACCAGCGTGGCCGCCACGACGGCGCTCATCACCACGTTCGTCGCGGGGCGGTTGATGCCGTCGTCGCCCATCAGTGCGCGGTCGTTCACCACCACCAGCAGGAACACCGCGGCAAAGGGCAGCACCACCCCGTTCAGCGCCTGCGCCAGGATGATGGCCGGGATGGGCGGCACGCCCGCCAGCCCGAACGCGGCCCCCACGGCCAGCACCCCCATCCACACGGCACGATATCGCGGCCCGCGCGGATGCCATCTGCCGGTCCCGTCCTCGAACAGGCTTCCCGCGGTCACCGCCGCCGCCAGGGGAGCGGTGATGGCCGACGAGAAGCCCGCCGCGAACAATCCCCACGCGAACATTGCCCCCGCCCATCCGCCCAGCCGCCCCGACAGCATCGCCGACACCGCCTCGTAGCTGAAGGTGCCGCGCAGCCCCGCGCCCGCGACGAGGATCCCCATGGAGATCAGTCCGCCCAGCACCACGGCCACCGTCAGCCCGAAGCGGATCTCGCGCAGGTTCTGCCCCCGCGCCGCCGCCGACCCCAGGAACAGGTTGTAGGGCACCACCGTCGTCCCCACGAGGCCCAGCAGGAGCAGCCCGGACCCGGTGGGGGCGGACGGGACGAACGATCCGCGCAGCACCTCCCCGACCGGCGGCCGCAGCATGACCGCGGTCACCAGGAAGGTGATGCCCATCACGCCCACCGTCGCCGCCAGCACGTTGGTGACCACCTTGGGCGTGCCCACCCAGAGAACGGCGAAGGTGACGAGGACGATGAGCACCGTGGCGGCGCGTGACGAGATGGGCGAGCCCAGCGCGGCGCCCGCCGCCGCGCCCAGTACGTTCCCGGCCTCGTACGCCGCGTTCCCCAGGACGATGGCCCCCAGGACCAGGAGGATCACGAGAAGGCCGGTGGCGCCGCCGCGGAAGCGGTCGCGGATGGCCTCGGCCAGGTTGCGGCCCGACACCACCGTCACGCGCGCGCTGGCCTCCTGCAGGACGACCGTGGCGATGGTCGAAAAGGTGAGCGCCCACAGCAGGCCGTATCCAAACTTCGCCCCGGCGGAGGCGGCGGTGGTCACCGTCCCCGGCCCGATGAACGCGGCGGGGATCAGCGACCAGAACAGCACCTGGAGAAAGCGCTTCATGGTTTGCGGAAGGAAGAAAGCGTGCGGCGCCGGCGGGATGCGCGTAATGTACACGGACCCTCCTTCCCCCGCACCCGTGCCGCATCGGCAGGAGCGCCGCCGAACCGGCATCGGCGCACGAGAATCCAGCCGGTTTGGCAGCGGACCCGATTCCATCGGTTAAGTGTAGATTAGGCAAGCGATTACGGGGCACGCGGGAACCCCTGGAGGGGTATACGGGCGTGGCCGCAAAGATGCAAAACGCGATCGACAGCAAGCGGCGGGGACACAGCCCACCGCATTCGTCTAAAGGATAGACAACATGAGCGAGAAGTTGATGCTGCCCGTGCTTCCCCTCAGGGAAACGGTCATCTTCCCCGGAACGGCGGTGCCCATCTCGGCGGGCCGCCCGGGAACGCTGCAGGCCATCGAGGCGGCGCTCGCGGCCGACCGCCGGATGTTCGCCGTGGCGCAGAAGGAGAACCGCGACGACGTGGAGCAGGACAACCTGTACACCGTCGGCACCATCGTGCGCATTGCGCAGGTGCAGAAGGGCGGCGGCGGGGTGCAGCTGCTGATCCACGGCGAGTCGCGCGCCATGTCGCTGCAGTACGTGGACGCCGGGCACGGGCTGACGGCGCACGTGCGGCCGATGACGGAGCAGCCGCCGGTGAACGCCGAGGATCCCGCGTTCGTGGCCCTGAACCGCGAGCTGCGCGACCGCGCGGCCGAGCTGGGCCGGCGCCGCGGGATCCCCGCGGAAATGCTGCAGCAGTTCATGGAGGGCGTCACCGAGCCCGGCGCGTTCGCCGACCTGGTGTCGTTCTACGTGGAAATGCCCCCCGAGGCCAAGCAGAAGCTGCTGGAAAGCCTCTCCGTCGAGGAGCGGCTTCGCTCGCTGCTGCTGATCGTGCAGCGCCAGCTGGCCCTGATCGAGGCGCAGGAAGAGATCCAGCAGCAGGTGCAGGAGGAGCTGGGCGAGCGGCAGCGCGAAATGCTGCTGCGCGAGCAGATGAAGGCCATTCAGCGCGAGCTGGGCGAAGAGGACGAGGGCGCCGAGCTGGAGGAGCTGCGCCAGAAGCTGGACGCGCTGGAGCTTCCCGAGGCGGCGCGCGAGGAGGCCGACCGCGAGCTGGGGCGCCTGGAGCGCACCAACCCGCAGAGCGCGGAGTACCAGGTCATCCGCACCTACCTGGAGTGGATGGCGGACCTGCCGTGGAACGTGCGCACGGAAGACTCGCTGAACTTGGCCAGCGCCGAGGAGATCCTGCACGAGGACCACTACGGGCTCGAGGACGTGAAGGACCGCGTGCTGGAGTTCCTGGCCGTGCGCCAGCTGGCCGCGCGCCGCGCCGAGGCCGAGGTGAAGGAGGAGGCCGCGGCCGAGGCCGAGACGCTGGCCGCCATCGAGGAAGAGGCCCCCGCGGCCGGGGGCGAGATCCGCGAAGACCCGCTGGCCGCCGCCTTCCGCGGCGAGCCCGTCCCCGCGCCGGCCGCGGCCGAGGCCGAGGCCGCGCAGGCCGAGCCGCCGGCGGCGGAGGAGAGCGAGATCGAGAAGCAGGTGAAGGAGGCCAAGGCGCGCGCCACGGCCAAGGGCCCGATCCTCCTCTTCGCCGGCCCCCCGGGCGTGGGGAAGACGTCGATCGCGAAGTCGATCGCCCGGGCGCTGGGGCGGAAGTACGTGCGCATCGCGCTGG
>NZ_DATBNB010000124.1 GCF_036554565.1 Longimicrobium sp.
GGCCGTGGCGCCGGCCGCCGATGCGCGAGGCGAGCTGCTGCGACACCGAGAAGTCCATCCGGTACACCATGGGCAGGAACACGGCGTTGCGCTCCACGTACTCGCCGCGGTGCTCCCGCAGGTACCGGTCCTGCCGGATGAACGCCTCGAAGGCCTCGGCCTGCTGCGCGGCCGTGAAGGTGAACGTCTTGGCGGTCGAGCCGGAGCCCACCGTCTGCGTGTACTGCTGGAAGTTCATCTCCGACGGGTCGCGCGGCACGTACAGCAGGTCGTTGCTGGTGCCGCCGTCGCCGTTCAGGTCGCCGCCGTACACGTAGCTGGCGTTGCCGCCGTTGCGGCCCTCCCAGAACAGCGAAACCGTCGTGGCGCCGAAGCCGAACAGGTCGCGGCGCGCGGAAAGCGCGGCGAACACCCGGTGCCCCGGGGAGTTCGCGGAGAAGCCCAGGCCGGGGTTGTTGGGGTCGCCCGCGTGCGGGTTGTTGTTCCACGACCCGAACGCGATGGAGCCGGCGTCCACCGTGTTCCTGGCCTCGCCGTAGCTGTACGCCACCTTCGCGAACACCCCGCGCGCGAAGGGGCGCTCCAGCGAGGCCGACAGGTTCCACGACCTGCCCTGGTCCCCGTTCTTCAGCACCACGGCGTTCGCGACGTTGCAGTTCAGGCGGTTGAAGCCGCCCGACACCGTGGGGCAGCGGCCGCTGGCCGACGTCCAGCGCGGCCGCGGGTCGGGGCCGGTGAAGGCGGTGTTGGCCGGCGCCAGGTTGGCGTTGATGTAGTACACGCCGTTCAGGTCACGCCCGTACAGGTATTCGACGGTGGCCACCAGCCCCAGCGGAAGGCGTTGGTCCACTGCCAGGTTGGTGCGCCACACCTGCGGAAAGCGGAAGTCGGGATCGGTCAGCGCCAGCTCGTAGCTCGAGGCCGGGGCGCCGGTGACGGTCTTGGGCTTGTAGGTGTTCGGATCGGGATTGAACGGCCGGGCGGTGGTGTTGTCGAGCTGCTCGAAGCCCGTCAGCACGCCGGTGGTGCCGATCTGGTTGCTGATCCACACGAACGCGGGACGCCCGGTGAACACGCCGGTTCCGCCGCGAACCTGCGTGGAGCGGGTGCCCAGCACGTCCCAGTTGAAGCCCAGGCGGGGCGAGAACAGGGGCGCCGGGTCCGGCAGCTTGCCCGTGCTGTACTTCACGTCGCGCCCGTTCTCGTCGCGGAAGGTCAGCAGGTCGGCCGCCGCGTTGGTGTACGCCGTGTTGCCGAACACCGGCACGTCCACGCGCAGGCCGGTGGTGAGGGTGAACCGGCCGTTGGGGCGCCACTCGTTCTGGG
This sequence comes from Longimicrobium sp., assembly GCF_036554565.1. Lineage (NCBI taxonomy): Bacteria > Pseudomonadati > Gemmatimonadota > Longimicrobiia > Longimicrobiales > Longimicrobiaceae > Longimicrobium > Longimicrobium sp. The sequence goes on from NZ_DATBNB010000124.1 coordinate 1,327, forward strand.
CGTAGGCCCCGGTATAGAACACCTCCAGGGGCTGCACCGGCTTGTCCTGCCCCGGGATGTTGGCCCAGCGCACCTGGAAGCGCCGCAGGGTCACGGGCGACGTGGTGCGGTTGGGATTGGCCAGGTAGCCGTTGGCGTCGGCGTAGAAGTCGGCGAGCGAGTTGTACACGTACACGCTCTGCGACCCCGGGAAGAACACGTTCTCCGACTCGTACCGCTCGGCGCTGATCCCGA
>NZ_DATBNB010000125.1 GCF_036554565.1 Longimicrobium sp.
ACGGGCGTTCCCTTGCGCCCGCGCAGCCGCTGCACGGCCTGGTCGTCCGACAGGCCCTCGGCGCTCTGGCCGTCGATCTGCAGGAAACGGTCGCCCACCCGCACGCCCGCGCGCTCGGCCGGCGTCTCGGGAAGGATGCCCACCGCAGTCACCCAGCCGTCGCGCGACGAGATCTGGATGCCCAGCCCGCCGTACTCGCCGCTGGTCTGCAGGTGCAGCTGCGCGTACTCCTCGGCCGTCATGAAGGTGGTGTGGGGATCCCCCAGCTCGCGCAGCAGCCCCTGGACGGCCTTCTGGTACAGCTCGGCCTCGGACTGGGGCTCTACGTAGCGCTCCATCACGTGCGTCATCACCTCGTCGAACAGGCGGGCGCGCGCGAACACGCTTCCCCCGCCGTTCACGTCCTGCTGCAGCAGCCAGCCGCCCGAAACCAGGGCCATGCCGGCGACGAGCGCGGGCGCCACGACGGTACGCTTCAACTGCATGGGGCCTCCAGATTCATGCTTCCGATCAACCGATCAATACGGCCGCGGCCAGGGTGCCGCGCTCCGTTCATTCTCTGATAACCTGCGCCGCGGGAAAGGTTTCGGGAAACCGGGCCGCCAGCGCCTGCAGCACGCGGCGGTGCACCTGCTCCTCGCCGCCCACGGCGTCGATCCGCACGATCCCGGCCACCCGCGCCTCGTGTCTGCGGTACCCTTCGGCCACCCGGCGGTGGAACGCCGCCTCCTCGCGCTCCAAGCGGTCGGCGGCCTTTCCCGCCACCCGCTGCCGCTCCGCGCCCACCTCGGGGTCCACGTCCATGAGCAGCGTGGCATCGGGCGCCAGGCCGCCGGTGGCCATCCGGTTGCAAGCCTCCACTTCGTCCAGCGGCAGTCCGCGCCCGGCGCCCTGATAGGCCAGGGTCGACAGCTCGAACCGGTCGGCGATCACCACCTTGCCGGCCTGCACTCCGGGCTTCACCACCTGCTCCACGAAGGCGGCCCGCGCGGCGAGCATCAGGAACAGCTCGCTGCGGGCGGGCACGTGCAGGTCGGGCGAAAGCACGATCTCTCGCACCCGCTCGCCAAGCGGCGTTGAACCCGGCTCCCGCGCCACCACCACGTCCGCGCCGCGCGCGCGCAGCCACGCCGCCAGCCGGGCCACCTGGGTGGTCTTTCCGGAGCCTTCTACCCCTTCGAAAGCAAGGAACAGGCCCCGTTCAGGGTCGGTCATGGGCTGCGGTCGAGGGATGCTGGGAACGACTTCGCGCGTGGACGAGATGGCGTGCGTGCCGGTCAGGAGGGTGCGTGTCCGGTGCGCGTGGCGCAAGGGCGTGGAACTGGGCCGCGGGACTTCGGTCGGGGTTCGATGGGCTGTCTCGCATGCTGCGGGAGCCCCCTCCCCCCGGCCCCCGTCCCCCGCTGCGCAGGGGAGGGGGAGACCTGAACCGCGCTTCGGCTGAGACTGGCGAACTCGGCAGGGCACGAGAGCTTGGACCGGTGCGCTTCGGGGAGCCTGGCGCATGCCCCTGGCGGCCCTCTCTCCCCGGCCCTCTCCCCCGCAAGGGGGGGAAAGGGAGAATTCGACCGCGCTTCGGCTGGCTATGGTGCACTCGACTGCGCGTGCAGTCCGCGAAGGCGGACTTCGGGCCGTCGTTGCCGCGACTTCAGTCGCCCCAGCAGGGGCATGCGCGCGCCTCCCTGCTCCCCGCCAGCCCCGGCTCCAAACCCCGAAGTGTACCCCCTCTCCCACGCTGTTTGTGGGAGAGGGTCGCACGCGTGTCAGCGCGGCGGGGTGAGGGCCCCACGGCAGCCGAGGCCTCGGCTACAGTGACCGCTGCCGCGCCCAGACTTGTACGTGTCCGCGGCTGGATCCTTCGGCCCGCGACGGATGTGCTACGGGCCGGTCCGGTGCGCCTGGGCCTCAGGATGACAGGCTCTCGCGTGCGCCTCGGCCCGTATCGCCCATGCCCCTCCTCCACGCGAGGTGGAGAAGGGGCATGCATCACCAGAGCGGCGGGGGATGATCGAAAGCCGGTACCAGCCCTGATCGATATCCCTTTACCGCCCCAGGAGCGACAGCGACAGCGACACCCGCCAGAAGTTCTCGCTGAGCAGGGGGTCCCCGCCGTCGCGCGTGCCCCGCTCGGCGGAAAGGTCGGCCGCGGCGGCACCGCCGCCAAGGACCAGCCCGAAGCCGCCGGTGATGGCGCGCTCCTCGGAGAACTGGCCCCCTTCACCGGCGGCGAAGGGAAGCTGCGTCCACCGCACGCCGACGCGCACCGGCAGGGGGCGGCCCGCCAGGCCCAGCCCCTCGTACTCCAGCCCGCCCGACGCATGCATCACGTCGCGCGCGCCGCCCGACTCCGAAAGCGACTCCTGGGCGGCGGACCACCCCGACCACCGGAACGAAGCCGCCACCAGCGCGTTCTGCGAGATGCGGGCGGTGGCCCCGGCGTCGAACTTCAACGGCAGCGCGTACGACCGCGACTCCACGGC
>NZ_DATBNB010000126.1 GCF_036554565.1 Longimicrobium sp.
GCCGCCGCTGCCCAGCGCCATCGTGCTCGGCATCGCCTCGTCGTAGATCACCTCCAGCATGCCGTTGACGTTCTCCAGCCGCACCACCCGCTTCGACTCCGGCTGGCCGGGCGCCATGTCGTAGATCACGGTGAGGCCGCCGCCGCCCTGGCTGATCATCACCTCGCGCACGATGCGCTCGCCCATCATCGGGCCGAGCTGGACGCGCTGCCCGAATTGCATGGGCAGCGGGGCAGGCGCGTTCGACTGGGACAGGGCCGGGGCGGCACCGCCGAGCGCGGCGAGGGCGAGGGCCAGGGCGGATAGGGTCGTACGCACGGCGTGTCTCCCCTTCGGTTGCCAGCGATGTGCACTGCGGGGATACGGCAGTTCGCGTTGTTCCATATTGGCCAGAGCAGGCGGCTTTTTCCGATTCGTGCTGAATCCTGCGCTGCTGCCGAGCACCGCGCGCAAGCACCGTCCGGGATGCCGCTCAGCGGCACCGGCGCCCCGTGCCGGCGCGAGGCGCCCTGGACGGCGCGAGCACAGCCCTATGCTCAAGGTGGCGGCGCTTCGCGACCACCTACGGAGTGCTTGACAGCGGGTAGGGAGTCCAACGCCGTTCAAAGGCGGTCACGCCGCCGCCTCGGAGCGCCTGGGCAACCGCCAGTTCGGCCGCGGGAAGTGGCAGGTGTAGCCGCTCGGGAGGCGCTCGAGGTAGTCTTGGTGCTCGGGCTCGGCCTCCCAGAACTCGCGCGCGGGCGACACCTTGGTCACCGCCCTGCCCGGCCACAGCCCCGACGCGTCCACGTCGGCGATGGTCCGTTCGGCTTCCGCCTTCTGCGCCTCGGAGGTGTAGAAGATCTCCGACCGGTAGGAGGATCCCACGTCGTTGCCCTGCCGATCCTTGGTCGTCGGATCGTGGATCTGGAAGAAGTACTCCAGCAGGTCGCGGTAGCTGATTCGCTCCGGGTCGAAGAGGATCTCGATGGCCTCCGCATGCCCCTTGTGGTCGCGGTAGGTGGCGTCCGGCACGTCCCCGCCGGTGTAGCCGACCCGCGTCTTCCGCACGCCCGGGAGCTTGCGGAACAGGTCCTGCATGCCCCAGAAGCAGCCGCCGGCCAGGACGGCCCGCTCGGTGTCGCTCATCGCGCCGTCTCCTTGCTGGCGTTGTCGAACAGATGCAACAGGTCGCCGTAGCCCTCTGCCTCCATCGCCTCGAGCGGGATGAACCGGAGCGCGGCGGAGTTGATGCAGTAGCGCATCCCGCCCGCGTCCCGCGGCCCGTCCGGGAAGACGTGGACGAGATGGCTGTCGCCCTGCTTGGAGCGCACTTCGACGCGGCGCATGCCGCGGCCGAGATCGGTCTTCTCGACCACGTTGCCGCACAAGATCGGTCGCGTGAAGCTCGGCCAGCCGGTCCCGCTCTCGAACTTGTCCGAGGACGCGAAAAGCGGTTCGCCGGAGACGACGTCGACGTAGATCCCTGCCGCCTTGTTGTTCAGGTGCTCGCCGGTGAACGGGCGCTCCGTGCCCTCACGCTGGGTCACCTGATGCTGCTCGGGCGTCAGGCGTTCCAGCGCCTCCTCGCTTCTGCGATACCGAAGGCTCATGCCCCTTCCCCTGCTGCTTGCGGGCGTCCCCCTCGGGGCGGAACGCGTCGCCGATCCGGCCCGCTGGCCACGCGCCCACGACGGCTCCATCACCCCTGACACTGTGGACAGCTCAATGTAGTATTTTCGCGTGACCGGTCGCGCACTGCCGTGCGCCGACGTGACGATGCCGTTGCGGGAGAGGGCGACGTTCATC
>NZ_DATBNB010000127.1 GCF_036554565.1 Longimicrobium sp.
CGCCCTCCACCAGCGGAGAGTGATAGGCGACGCCCGGCTTCTGCGAGGCCTGGGGAATCCCGTCCAGGTCCGACCCCAGCGCGATCACCGGCTTTCCGCTCCCCCAGCTCGCCATCCACGCGGTCGGAATCCCCGCGATCCCCTCCTGCACGGTGAAGCCGTTGCGCCGCAGGATGCCTACCAGGTAGCGGGAGCTCTCGCTCTCCTGGAAGCCCAGCTCCCCGTACGAGAAGATCTGGTCGACCATCTGCTGGGTGAACTCGTGCATCCCGTCGATCTCGCGGGCGATTTCGTCCTTGAGCGCGGCGAGACGCGCCGAATCCACCGGCACGCCCTGCCGCTGCGCGGCCACGCCGGTGGAAGAGAGCGCGAGGGCCAGGAGAGCCGAGCCCAACCGAAGGAGCAGGCGCATGGGTGATTCCAGGGCAGGGGTGGACGGGATGTGCGCTGATCGCGAAGCGCGTCCAACCTGCCCCGCCCGTCCGCCAAGGTCAAGCACCCGGGAACGCACCGATCCACGTGGACCGTCGAAGGAGATCAACGGCAGAATTCACCCGACTACCGGGTGCGCCGCCACGGCATCTACCTGCAGGTGCGGCGCTGGGTCGAGGAGCCGTTCCAGGCGGGGCGGGTCAGCGGTAGTCCCAGTGCACGACGGCAAACGACGCCAGCGTGATCCGGGTGTCGCCGAAGAGCAGCGCGGTGTGCAGCCACTCGGCCTGAGCGGGGCCCAGCTCCGCCTTGGCCGTCGGGGCGCCGCGCCTGGTCTGCAGAAAGGCGAAGTCGTCGCCGCGCCACGCGAACACGTCCCAGCACCCAGCGTAGCGCTTCTTGGCGCGCCGCGCGACGCCGGCCAGCACCACGCGCGGATCCTCGTCCTCGATCACGCGGTTGCGCTGCTCGGCGCGGGGCACGTCGTCCCAGCGGGTGAGGTACTTCCACACCTCGCCCTTGGCGCTGTACGTGTTCACCCACCGCCCGCTCCACCCCTCCCGCTCCAGCATGCGCAGCACCGCGATCTCGGCGAACGTGTGCTCGCCCTCCAGCTCCACCATCCCCGCCGCCTTCTTGCCGAAGTCGTCCGCGAACGCGGGCCCCTCCCACCGCGGCAGGCGCAGGTACACGCCCGCCACGTCGCCGATCATCCGTCCGCTGGGCATGTGGATGGGCACCTTGAGCGGCACCCGGAAGTCCGTGCGCTCGGCGTACGGCTGCAGCGCCTGCATCCAGGCGGGTGGTGGGGTGTCGGACATGATCTCGGGTTCCGGACGGAAGGGGGCGGCGGCGGACGGCACAATGTGCGTGCTCGGGCCTGCCCGGTCCAGAGCGGCGGGGACGCAGGCCGTCGAGGACGCGACTGGCCTGAGCTAGCGCGGGGTGACGTGCGGGAGGCGTGTACTGCGGGTCGCGAGCCGCCCAGTCCTACGGCGCGCGGCCGGTCCCGCCGAACTCATCCGGGCTCATGGTCCATCGATCGGGCACCGGAGCCCCTGGCTCGAGACGCGCATACGCCACCAGGCGGCCGATCCGGGCGATCTCCGCCGGCGTCAGGTCGAACTCCCACGCGCCGATCCGCCCGTGGACCCGGCGGGCCCCGCGCAGCTTCAGGGCCTGGTCCAACGACACGGGGAACACGATCCGCTCCGTCCACTCTGCCGCACGGCGCTCGCCCTTCAGCGCAATCGTGACGGAACCGTCCACCAGGAGGGTGGCCTCGCCGACCCCGGTGAAGTAATGCCCGTTGGCTTCGGCCACCGCCACGGTCGCGGAAAGCTCGAACACTTCCAGCGGGCGCGAGGGAACGGTGTCCGGGTGGGTCGTGCGGAAGTCGAGGTGTAGCTGCGCGCGGGCCGACGCGCCCCTCTCTCGCCTGAGGCTCGTGGACACGCTCGTGACCCGGGGCGTCGGGTCGTAGATGGCCGTCAGGTCGTTCGCGGGATTGCTGCTCTGAGCCGCGGCGGAGAAGGGCGCGGCGGCCGTGAGGACGACGACCGCGAGTTTAGCGCAGATGTGCATGGGAGCGGAGGATGCGAGGGCAGTTGGCGGTGCTGCAGTGACGCGCGTCCCACAGGAGGGACGCCGAAAGAATGAGCTAAGTAAACCAAAGTTTCCGCGACTGCGCAAGCGTTCGTCGAGCGGGAAGCGCATGTCCACGACGCCGGTGGGTAGCTCTACAACGTGCTATCGACGGGCTAGCTCCACTTCAGGAGCATGAACACGCCGCTGGCCACGTTGACGGCCGCGTGAGCCAGCATCAGGGGGAACAGCCGGCCGGCGCGCAGGTACGCCCAGCCCCA
>NZ_DATBNB010000128.1 GCF_036554565.1 Longimicrobium sp.
CCTGGTCGGATTGCTGGCGCCGACCAGCGAGTGGCGGGACGTGTCCGCCCCGCGCTCGTCCGGCGCGTCGGCCGGCGGGGCCAGCCGCCCCTCGCGCGCGGCCGCCGAGGGACTGCTGATCGCGCCCGCGGGTCGGTCGCAGGTGCGCGTGTCGTACACGCTCCCGCTGTGACCGGAAGCGTGGCCGCCTGACAGTGGACAGGCCGTCGGGGGCAGCCATCCGAGCGGAGCTGCGGAGCCAGGCCGTGCGGCGCCTGTCACGTTGCGCGGAAAAGCCGACGGCAGGACCTTTCCGTTCTCGGCGCTCGGAAAGGCGCACCTGCGGCCCCGCCACGAAGGGCGTGTGACCGGGCCCATCGATGGAAAGGTCTCTGCGCGTGCACACGACAGAGGGAATCCGTGAAGTTCCGCTCCGCGGCGAGCTGCGGAAGTCGTTCCGGACGGAGCGCCGCAGCAAGTTCGGGGATGTCAATCGAGAGCGTGTAGCGCCTCGCCTGGCGACCCAGTCCACACAACGGAAAAAGTGATGACGCACGCAACGGGAACGTTCGAAGTGAAGCTCGCGCCGCAGGCGGTGACGTTCGAAGAGTCGGGGCTGGGGCGGCTCTCCATCGACAAGCAATTCCAGGGCGACCTGCAGGCCACCAGCAAGGGCGAGATGCTGGCGCATCGCACCGCCGTGCCCGGCTCGGCTGGATACGTGGCGATGGAACGGGTGGACGGAACGCTTAACGGGCGCGCCGGCACCTTCGTCCTGCAGCACAGCGGCACCATGAACCGCGGCGCGCAGCAGCTGGCGCTTACGGTGGTGCCGGACTCGGCCACGGGGGAGCTGCAGGGGCTCTCGGGGGCGATGAAGATCATCATCGAGGGCGGCCAGCACTCGTACGAGTTCCAGTACGAGCTTCGCGCCGAGCCCTGACCTCCACCATGACAGGGATGCCGGTGCCGGACAGGTTCGTGGCGCTGCTTCGCGGCATCAACGTGGGCAAGGCCAAGCGCATCGCCATGGCCGACCTGCGGGCCCTGGTCGCGGACCTCGGCTACGGCGACGTGAGCACGCTGCTGAACAGCGGCAACGTGGTCTTTACCGCGCCCGGGGCGGACCCGGACGACGCGGCGCGGCGCATCGAGGATGCGCTTCGCGAGCGGACCGGCGTGTCTTCGCGGGTGGTGGTGCTCACCGCGCGCGAGATCGGCGAGGCCGTGGACGGCAATCCCTGGCGCGACGAGGCGTTCGACCCGTCGCGGCTGCTGGTGACCGTGCTCTACGACCCCGCCGACCGCCGCAAGCTGGAGCCGTTGATGGACCAGGAGTGGGGCACGGACCGCCTGGCCCTCGCCGGCCGCTTCGCGTACGTGTGGTGCCCGGACGGCACTCTGCCGAGCAAGCTGCCCGAGGCGGCCGGCAAGGCGCTCCGTGACGGGGCGACGTCGCGAAACTGGGCGACGATGCTCAAGCTGCACGCGCTGGTCCATCGATCCACGTCGTAAGAAGGCCTTGCGTGGCGCTTGCGCGCGGGGCGGAATCCGCGTAGCGTCCGGGTGAGGCACTCGTCCTCGCCTCCTCCCGTCGTACCATCCTCCCGAGACCCTTCCATGACACGATCCAGTGGCTTTCTCCTGCTCTTTGTGGCCGGCTGTGCGGCGCAGGCTCCAACCCCCCGCGGGCCGGAGCGGGTGAGCACCGTTGCGCTGACGACCGCCAAC
>NZ_DATBNB010000129.1 GCF_036554565.1 Longimicrobium sp.
CTTGACGATGCCCACGCGCTGCTGGCCTACCTCGAGCTCCTTCTTCAGCTTGTCGCGCTTGATCTCGCGGTCGGCTTCCAGGAGCACGCGGCGCGACACCACGATGTTGCGGCGGCGCTTGTTGAGCTTGATGATCTTGAACTCGTACGTCTCGCCGATCAGGTCCTCGATGTTCGGAACCCGGCGCAGCGCGATCTGCGAGCCCGGCAGGAACGCGTCGACGCCCATCAGGTCGACGGTGACGCCGCCCTTGATCTTGCGTGTGAGCATGCCGGCTACGGCGGTGCCGTTCTCGTACGCCACGCGGATCTGCTCCCACACGCGCAGGAAGTCGGCCTTCTTCTTGGAAAGGACGACCACGCCGTCCTCGTCCTCGAGGTTCTCGAGGAAGACCTCGACCTCGTCGCCGATCTGCAGCGAGTCCGGGTCCTTGAACTCGTCGCGGGTAACCGCGCCCTCGCTCTTGAAGCCCAGGTCCAGGATCACCGCCTTGTCGGTGATGCGGAGGATCCGGGCCTTGACGATCTCACCCTCTTCGATGTTGCTGAGGGTGGGCTCGTACATGTCGAGCATCGCCTCGTACTCTTCGGACGTGTACTCGTCTTCGTCGAAGAGGTCGGGGCGAATGCCGAGCGAACGCGCGCGCTCGGCGATCTGCTCGATGGTAAGCTCATTGCCCGGGCGCCAGGGCTCGCGGGCGACGGCGACGCCGCCCTCGTCCTCGCCGGACAAGAAGTCTGCTGCGGTGATGTCGGACATGTGGTGTGGATCTCCCGTAACTCCCGCCGGCGGGATGGGTGCCGGCGGTGGGTTTGAGGGTGAGCGGCTGAGGGCCTGAAAAAATGCCCGGGAAACGGAGAAAGTTACGCCACTTCTCCGTTCGGGTCAACCCCGCCCCGCTCGCGCGCAAGCTCCACGATGCGCTGCACCTGCTGCTCCAGCGTCAGGTGCGTGGTGTCGATGACCACCGCGTCTTCGGCCTGCCGCAGCGGCGCGGCGGCGCGGTTGCTGTCCAGCTCGTCGCGCCCCTGCAGCCGCGCGGCTTCCACCCGCACGTGCTGCTCGGACAGGTCCGCCTCGCCCTGCTCCATCAGCCGGCGCCGGGCGCGCTCCTCGGCGTCGGCGATCAGGTACGCCTTGAGCTCGGCTTCGGGAAACACCACGGTGCCGATGTCGCGCCCGTCGGCCACCAGCCCGCCGCGCGCGCCGGATTCGCGCAGGGCGTCCATCAGCCACTCGCGCACGGTGGGGACGGCGGCCATCCGCGAAACGTGCTCGTTCACGCGCGGAGTCCGGATCTCGGCGCTCACGTCGCGTCCGCCGACCATCATCACGTAGCCGCGCTCGCCGGGAACGCCGTGCACGTCCAGCCGGTCCAGCTCGTCGCCCGAGAGCGTTTCCCAGCGGTCGGCGTCGATGCCGGCCTGCAGGGCGGCATAGGTGATGGCGCGGTAGAAGGCGCCCGAGTCCAGGTGCCGGTAGCCCAGCCGCTCGGCGACGGCCTTGGCGGTGGAGCTCTTGCCGGAGCCCGCGGGGCCGTCCAGCGCGATGATGATCCCGTCGGGGCGTCTGTTTTCGGTCATGCGCGTCATGCGAAGAGGCGTAACTTCATGCCGGATGAGGCTGGATCGCCGCACGCCGCGGCGCCCCCCATCCCCAGCCCTTCCCCGCAAACTGCGCGGGGGAAGGGAGAACTTTGTCATCCTGAGGCGCAGGCGCACCCAACCGGCCTGTAACTCACTCCTCGCGCGCCGAAGGATCCAGCCTGCGCCACTTCTCGGCCCGGGCGCGGCAGCGAGCACCCAAGCCCGAGACGCGTCCGCCGGAGGGCCCCTCCCCCGGCCCCTCCTCCGGCAAACTGCGCCGGGAGAGGGGAGAATTTCGGTCGGGGTTCGACTGGGTACCTCGCATGCCGCGGCAGCCCCCTCCCCCCGGCCCCCGTCCCCCGCTTCGCAGGGGAGGGGGAGACCTGCACACGGCCTGGGCGCGCCACCAGGCTTAACTCACACCGCGGCAAGCCAGTCCGCGCAGGCGGACTTCGTGTGGTTGTTGCAGCGAATTCATTCGCCCGTGCTGGGCCGGGCACTCAATGGGCCGAGTGCCCCGTCACCCTGTCCAGCAACTCCCAGAACCCCGGGAAGCTCACGTCCACGACGGCGCGGTCGTCGATCTCGATCGCATTCTCCGGGCGGGCCCCCAGCACCCCGAACGCCATCGCGATCCGGTGGTCGTCGAACGATCGCACCGCGCCCGAGAGCGGCCGGTCCGTTCCGCGAACGACCAGCCCGTCCTCCAGCTCCTCCGCATCCACCCCCAGCGCGCGCAGGTTGCCGGCCACCGCGGCGATGCGGTCCGTCTCCTTTACCCGCAGCTCGCCGGCGCCCGTGATCCGCGTCTCCCCCTCCGCGCAGGCCGCCAGCACCGCGAGCATGGGAATCTCGTCGATGGCGGCCGGCACCTCTTTCCCGCCTACGTCGATCCCCCGCAGCCGCGCCGGGCGGACGACGAGGTCCGCGACCAGCTCGCCGCCCTCCTCACGTTGGTTCTCCCGCGCGACGCGGGCACCCATGCGCGCGACGAGCTCGAAGAACCCCGTCCGCGTGGGGTTCACGCAGACGTCCCGGATGCGCAGCTCGCCCTCGTCCGCCAGCAGGGCGAGGGCGACGAGGAACGCGGCGGACGACGGGTCGCCGGGCACGGACAGGTCCAGCTGCGGCAGCGCGCGTCCGCTGGGCGTCAGGCTCACGTGCACCGCGCCGTCCGCCACGCTAGTCTGCACGAACTCGCCCAGCGCCCGCAGCATGCGCTCAGTGTGGTCGCGCGAGAGGATGGGCTCGGTGACGGAGACGGGCACGCCCGCGCCCAGGCCGGCCAGCAGGACCGCGCTCTTGATCTGCGCGCTGGCCTTTGGCGATGCGTAGTGCAGCGGGCGAAGGTCCCCGCCGCCGACTTCGATGGGCAGGGTGCCGGCTCCGCCCAACTCCTGAAATCGCGCGCCCATCCGCTCGAGCGGGGCGGTGATGCGGCGCATCGGGCGGTTGCGCAGCGACTCGTCGCCCGTGAGCGTCGCGTTGAACGGGCGCGAGGCGAGAAGCCCCATCATCAGCCGCGCCGTCGTTCCGCTGTTGCCGCAGTCCAGCCACTCGCGCGGCTCCGCCCACGCGCCGATCCCCCGTCCCACGACGCGGATCTCGGAGCCGTCCGCCGGCGGGGCGGGAACGTCCACGCCCAGCGCGTGCAGCACGGACGCGGTACTCCGGCAGTCCGCGCCCGGCAGCAGGCCGCGCAGGCGGCTTTCGCCGTCCGCCACGGCGCTGAACATAAGCGCGCGGTGCGTCATGGACTTGTCGCCCGGAACGGTGACGTCGCCGGACACGTGCAGCTTCATCGAGGCTCGCTCGTCAGGATTGCGTTCAGGGCCGCCAACCTACCCATCCGCCGCGCGCCATCGCAACGCCTGCGCCGCGAACGAAACCATCGCGTGTCTCATTGCTTGAAGCGGTCCAATCAATTCGGATCGAGCGCCCCAGCCGACAGGCATCACCGGCCGGCGGCGAGCGCCTCGAACAACTCGCCCACCTCCGCCGGGTCGCGCAGGTACGAGCGCGCGGCACTCTCGGCGGGGAGCGGATCGGCGATGAGCACGCCCTCTGCGGAGGCGCCCCAGCTTGCCAGCGCGCGGAACGCATCCTCGTCGGTGCGGTCGTCGCCCAGGTACAGCACGGGCGCTCCTTCCGGCGGGCGCATCTGGTCCAGGAGAAAGAGCACGGCGCGGCCCTTGTCCCACTCCACGCGGGGCCGCACCTCCAGCACCATCTTCCCCTCCGTCACCTGGAGCCCCGGCCGCCCGTCCGCCGCGCCATGGACGGCGTTCCGCACCTCCGCCTCGCGCTCTGCCGCCTGGCGGTAGTGGATGCTCAGCGTCAGCCCCTTGTCTTCGACGAACGCGCCGTCGATCGCCCCCAGCACGTAGCCGATCTCCCGCGCCACCACTTCCAGTTCGGGACGCGCGGCGGCGGCTTCGGGATGGATGCGGTGCAGCCCCGCGCCCTCGATCTCCATCCCGTGGTTCCCCGCGTAGGCGATCCCCGGAATGGCCGCGCGCTCCCTCACGTCAGCCAGCCCCCGCCCGCTGACGACCGCGACCGTCACGCCGGGCAGCGCCATCAGAGAATCGAGCGCGCGCCGGGTACGCCTGGGAATTTCGGCCATCTCCGGACGCGCCACGATGGGCGCCAGCGTTCCGTCGAAATCCAGCAGCAGCACCAGTTGGCCGCTACGAGTCCACGCATCGCGCCAGGCCGGCACACGTTCCAGGGCATGTTGCATGTAACGAAGTGCGAAAGTGCGAGAGTGCGAAAGTGCGAAAGTCGCGGGCGAGACGCGTGCCGCTTCCGGTGGGCTCCTGTTCTCGATCCCCTATTCCAATGATTCCCATCACTCCCATTCCCTATTCCCTGCCCCCACCCTACCTTCCCGCGCTCTCGGACGACGACAACCAGCACGCGCCCACGCAATGCCCCGGACGGACCAGATCACCTTCGACGAGCGCGGCCTGGTGCCCGTCGTCGCGCAGGACGCGCGCACGGGCGAGGTGCTGATGCTCGCGTGGGCCAACGCCGAAGCGCTGCAGCTCACCCACAGCACCGGCCGCGCCCACTACTGGAGCCGGTCGCGCAAGTCGCTGTGGGCCAAGGGCGAAACCAGCGGCCACGTGCAGGAAGTGGAAGACGTGCGAATGGACTGCGACGGCGACGCCGTGCTCTACCGCGTGCGGCAGACAGGCCCCGCCTGCCACACCGGCGAGCGCAGCTGCTTCCATCGCGGGATCGACGGCGAGGCGGTGGGCGAAGGGGCGGACGCGCGCCACATGCTGGACCGGCTGGACGAGATCATCGCCGCGCGCGAGCAGGAGCGCCCCGAGGGCTCGTACACCACCTACCTGTTCGCCGCGGGGATCGACAAGGTGCTCAAGAAGGTGGGCGAAGAGGCCACGGAAACGGTGATCGCCGCCAAGAACGGCGACAACGCCGAGCTCCGCAGCGAATCCGCCGACCTGCTCTTTCACCTGATGGTGCTGTGGCGCGCCCGCGGCCTGGACGCAGGCGCGGTGTGGGGCGAGCTGGAGCGCCGCTTCGGGCAGGCGCCGCGCCCCGGCAGCACCGCGGCGCGCGCCAGCCGGTCGGCGGACGGCACCTGACGGCCAGGCACGTGCCTGAAGCCGCTGCAGATTGCATCGGAGCAGCGGGACGAGCTCCGCCCTTCCGCATCCGCTGGCGCGATCCCGGCGTCCCGGACGCGCTGGTGACCTTCCGCGTGTCGAATGGCGCCGCGAGCAGCGTAGGCCTGCGCCGCTTCTCGCCACGGGCTCATTTCCGCTATGATAGCCAGGACCTGCATCTCCGGCCTGCGCCCTGACCCCGGCCGGAGCCGTCAGCCGCCTCAACCCGAGCCTCGTGATTCCTTTGCCGAAACTGCTGATTCCTACCCTTGTCCTGCTCCTGGCGGCGGTCCCGGGGGCGACCCTGGCCCAGTCCGCGGATACGCTCCAGGGCCACGCTACGCTGTCAGGGCGCATCTTCGATCTGATGACCGGCCTTCCAGTACCGGCGGGCCGGATCGCCGTGGACCCGATTCCCGGGATCGAAGGCCAGGAAGTGCGCTTCATATCGGCCGACACCACCGGGCGTTTCACCGCGGAGCTTCCGGCCGGAGCCTACATGGTCCGAGGCATGGCCTCCGCGGACCTGGGCATCTCGGATGGATTGGTCCGGCTGGGCGCCGCGGATTCGGTGGTCATGAACCTGTATCTCCCGCCTGCGTCGTTCGACGCCGCGGATCGACGAGCCAGGTTGCTGGAGATGCGGCAGCGCCGCGACCAGTGGGTGCGCGAGCGGCCGACGGCCTATCGGTTCGACGTCGCCGAGGCCCGGTTCCGCATATCCGACGGGCCGTGGACCCTGGCCGTCACCCCCACGGGTAGTGTGGTCCTGAACGCGCCGGAGGGCGGGTCGCCGCCGAAGGACGCGACCAGCATCGACAGCGTGTTCGCGTGGCTGGCGCGTCAGTTCCGCGACCCGTCGCTGACGGTGGTGGCCAGCTACGATCCGGTACTGGGATATCCGGTGAGTATCCATACCGACGGGGGCCGCGAGCTGGACGCCTGGTACCACCTGAAGATC